>NZ_JAXDRQ010000048.1:0-32496 GCF_034090965.1 Absicoccus sp.
GCGCGTGGTGACTTAGGTGTCGAAGTTCCATTGGAAGATGTACCAATCATCCAGAAACAGATCATTGAAAAATGTATCAAACGTGGCAAGATCGTTGTAACGGCTACCCAGATGTTGGATTCGATGATTCATAATCCACGTCCAACTCGTGCCGAAGCCAATGACGTAGCTAATGCTATTTATCAAGGAACCACTGCCATCATGTTGTCGGGAGAAACCGCCAATGGTAAATATCCTGTATTAGCTTGTCGTACGATGGCTCGTATTGCCAAACGTGTCGAAGAAGATGTGGATTATAATGAAATTGGTAAGTTGCGTGCACAAAGCTCAAAAGTATCGCAGACACGTGCCGTTTCCCATGCGGCGGTTACCTTAGCCAAAGACATCAATGCCAAAGCCATCCTTTGTGTCACGATTTCCGGTTATACAGGACGTCGCATTGCCAGCTATCATCCCGATCGTCAAGTGATTGCTTGTACGATCTCAGAGACGGTAGCTTGCCAGATGAACTTGTTGTTTGGTGTATCGCCATTGACAATTCCGCAACAAGATAAGACCGAAATGTTGTTTAGTTCAGCCATCCATGCAGCGAAAAAAGCCGGCTTGGTTGAATCGGGTGATTCAGTCGTACTTTGTGCGGGTGTTCCATTGGGAGAATCCGGTAAAACCAACATGATCCGTGTCATGGATGTGGATTAATTGTTTTTTGAGGTCGATAAGACCTCTTTTTTTTGTGTTATAATAAATCTATTTAGAGGGGGAATGCATATGGCATGGTTTGATGAAGCGGTTTTCTATCACATATATCCATTGGGATTAGTGAAAGCTCCTAAAAAGAATGAATACACAACGCCGGTGGCCCGGATCAAACAATTGATTCCATGGGTCGATCATCTGGTTGCGATTGGCTGTAACGCATTGTATATAGGACCTTTATTTCAATCGGTTGGACATGGCTATGAAACGACGGACTACAAACTTTTGGATAGTCGTTTGGGAACGAATGAAGATCTTGTTGATTTTGTGAAATATTGTCATGAAAAAAAGGTCCATGTGATCTTTGATGGCGTATTTAATCATGTGGGACGTGATTTTTTTGCGTTTCAAGATGTCAAGAAAAAGAGAGAAAATTCTGTATATAAAGATTGGTTCTGCCACATCAATTTTCAGGAGGACAATTCCTATCATGATGGCTTTTGCTATGAAAACTGGGGTGGCTATGATTTATTGGTCAAATTGAATCAAAGAAATCCCGAGGTGATCGACTATATTTGTTTCATCATTCAATATTGGGTTGATACCTTTGATGTGGATGGCATTCGTTTGGATACTGCCGATGTGTTGGATTTTGATTTTATGAAAGCTTTGCGTCAAAAAGCCAATACCGTCAAACCGGATTTTTATTTGATGGGGGAAGTCATTCATGGTGAATACAATCGTTGGTCCAATCCAGAACATTTACATGCTGTGACCAATTATGCGTTGCATAAAGCCTTGTATTCTGGACACAATGAACATAATTATTTTGAAATTGCGCATACCGTCAAACGGTTATACGAAATGGGACACAATGATCCATTGGGTATTCGCTTGTATAATTTTGTGGATAATCATGATGTATCACGGATTGCTTCCAAATTGACCAATCCGGCGCATTTGATTCCGGTCCATATTTTGTTGTATACATTGCCCGGTGTTCCATCGATTTATTATGGCAGTGAATGGGCCATTGAAGGCAAGAAAACGAAGGGCTCGGATTGGAATTTACGCCCTTGTTTGAATCTAAAAGAAAGGAAAGACATCGCATTGACCCAAGTCATTGCGACATTGGGCCATGTACGACAAACCACGCCTGCCCTATCGTATGGCGCGTATCAAGAAGTCTTGTTGACCAATCGCCAATATGCCTTTTATCGAGGAAATGTTTTGGTGATGGTCAATAACGATGAAGCACCGACTCATTTTGATTTGGCCATTGAAAATGGAATCTATACCGGGGTATTATCCGGACAAGTGATCGAAGTCAAAGACGGCCATGTATCGATTGATTTGCCGGCTTGTGGCGGAGAAATTTGGTTGCCCGATCATCAAGAAACGTTTGAACCCATTGATTACCAAATGGATATGCCCAAACAAAAGGAAATTTCCTTGCCAAAAGAAGTGCGGCATGTACCGTATGAACAAATGAGCGTAGCAGAACTACAAGCTTGTATTCTTCAAAAGATGGCCAAAAATGGACCGGTCACGGAACAAATGAAACAGTCCGTATTGGAAAATGTGTATCCCGATTCTTTGTTGAATTGGGTAAAGAGTTTTCGTTGAACATGGAAACCCGTGTAAATAAGGCGTATAATAATGGGCAATGAACGAGGATAGTACGATGAACAAAACGATTTATGACAAACGGAACATTAGTATGGTGATGGATCTTTATGAATTGACAATGGCCAATGGGTATTTGTCAGAAAAAGATCGCAATGATTATGTAACTTTTGATGTCTTCTATCGAAAAAATCCCGATAATGGTGGCTATGCGATCTTTGCGGGATTGGAACAAGTGATCGAATACATCGAACAAATGCACTTTGATCAAGAAGACATTGATTATTTACGCTCTTTACACCTCTTTAGTGAAGATTTCTTAGAGTATTTAAAGACCTATCATTTCAAAGGGGATTTATTTGCGTTTCCAGAAGGAACGATCATGTATCCGAATGAACCCATCATTACGGTGCGTGCCCCATTGATCGATGCCCAATTGGTCGAAACGGCCATTTTAGCCGAAATCAATCATCAATCCTTGATTGCGACCAAGGCCAGTCGCATTGTTCGTGCTGCCAGAGGGCGAGCTGTTTCTGATTTTGGCGCACGTCGCGCTCATAATATGGATGCAGCCGTATATGGTGCACGAGCTGCTTATATTGGTGGATGTGTCGGAACGGCCACCGTGTTGGCTGGTCAAATGTTTGATATTCCTGTCAGTGGTACGATGGCGCACAGTTGGGTCATGTATCAAGAAGATGAATATACGGCATTTAAAAAGTTTGCCGAATTGTATCCCGATGATTCCATTCTTTTGATCGATACGTATGATGTATTGAATTCGGGTGTTCCAAATGCGATTCGGGTAGCCAAAGAAGTATTGGAACCCATGGGAAAACGTTTAAAAGGCGTTCGTTTGGATTCAGGAGACTTGGCTTATTTATCTCGCAAAGTGCGTCAAAAACTAGATGCAGCTGGTTTGGAAGATGCCATTATTGTGGCTTCCAATAGTTTGGATGAATATACGATCAATTCCATCATGGATCAAGGGGGCTGCATCGATAGTTATGGTGTGGGGGAGCGCTTGATCACCTCAAAGAGCGATCCGGTATTTGGCGCTGTCTATAAAATGGCGGAAGCCGAAAAAGATGGGCAACGCATTCCAAAGATCAAGATCAGTGAGACGGTAGAAAAGATCACCAATCCAGGTCGTAAAAAAGTCTATCGCGTGTTTGATGAGGAAGGCAAAGCCGTTGCGGATTTGTTGACAAAATACGATGAACGACCCATTGATACATCCAAACGCTATCGGTATGTGGATTCGAAAAAGCCTTGGAAGAACATGCATTATGAAAACTATTCCGTTAAAGAATTGCAGCATCAAGTAATCAAAGAAGGAAAGCGAATCAGTGCTCCTGTTCCTTTAAAAGACATTCAAAAATATGTATGGGATCAGATCCATAATGAGATATGGGATTCCGAATTGCGTTTTGATAATCCGCATGAACATTATTTGGATATGAGTCCTAGTTATTATGAAATGAAAATGGATCTATTGTATAAATCCCAAAACAACAATAAGGAGGAAGATTAGCTTCCTCCTTTTCTGTAGACCAATGTTTGATGCGTACTTTGTTTCGGATCATAGATAAAGCCCAGATCATCAAACGCATATAGCTGTTCGATCGTTTCGACTTGATGTTCAGCCATATATCGAACCATGCGTCCACGGGCCATCTTGACATGGACCCCTTTTTCTTTGTACTGGTTTCCAACGGTTTCATAAAAACGCACATCGATCATGGGCCGATATTTGGCAATGGCTTTGGCATATTCAGCACTGGCCAAATTTAAGATGGGTTCCTCACGAAACGTATGGACGAGTTTATCCGCCCAAAAGTCGTATAAATTGATGCCTGGTTTTTGATTCCATCCAAAGGGCGTAAGATCCCATAGAGTCCAGAACCGATTCGTACATGCGCTTGGACATACTGCATTTCTTGATTGGTAAAGACATCAGGTGCCATATAGGTATATTGGATTCCATGAAAATAAAACAATGCCGGATAAATAGGGGCCTGATCGTATTGATGAATGCTTTCATACGCTTTTTGAGCAATGGCATCTGAACACGCATACAAGTTCTTTAATTCCGTTAAGGAATAGGTAGCCAATCGATCCATGAGTTGATGGGCTTCATTTTGAAAGAGAGGCTGTGTCATCGAAACAAAATCGTCGCAAGGCTTCATTTGTTTGGCGGGTGAGATCAATATCTGCATGATCAGTTACAGAAATGAATTTGTTGGCCTTTGATCAATGGATAGGTGATGATCGTATCGCCATCTAAGTTTTCATGGTACATATCAACGGCTGTGATTTGTGAATTCTCATAGGTCGTGTAGTAGTAAATGCCTTTATCCACATTGACACAACTGGAATAGATCGTAATTTCGTATTGATCGGGTGCCACTTCGCAACAACCACGTTGTTGATCAACGGAACCTAAGATATGGAAAAATTGCGAAATACTTTCGGATTCACTCGCACCTGAAACGGAATTGAGCTTGGTCCAAGCCACTTTCACAAAGCGGGAAGCACTGGATAAATCACCAGGCAAGCCCATACCGCCCATGCCACGGGAATATTCATCCAATTCAAGTCCAGGCGCAAAGGTTTCAGGAAGCGTTCGATTGGATAGGTAGCGATAATTATTTAAGTTAAATAATTGTTTATCAAATGGTGGATTATTGGTCATGACACCGACTGGATCATCGTAGATGTGGATTCCATCATGGACGGCTTCAATGACGATGCTGTGGTTTCGATCGGAGACCATCCAATGTAAAGGGGAAGGTGGCAATTGTTCACTAAAGGCCGTATTGGTGATGTTGACATCCTTCATTTTGGCTTTGACATCTTCCACGGTTTCACATTGGGTCAGTAGCCAAGGCACCAATTCAAAAGAGGCAATGTTGACTTTGCCTTCTTGGACCGGTTTGTAGTCGGCATTTTTGGGAAAGTTGAGACCGGCCATGCTTAAGCCTTTTTCGTTGGTGGCATCATAATACAAAGGATACTGATTGACAACGGTTGCCATGCCAATCAAAGCATAGTTAGCCTTTTGTTCCTTCACATGACGATACGTAAATACATAGTTGCGAGGTGTGATCGTGACACTTTCATTATAAGATAGTTCAAGATCTAAGTTGCGACCAAAATAATGATCTTTGGTTGCGTAAGTAATAACTGTACACATAAATATAAGACTCCCTTCTATCTTTCATTTTACTCGACTTTCTAAAAAAAGGGCATAAAATTGAAGGAAAGGAGGACACAAAATGAAGTTAGATCTTTATATGTTTGAAACCTGTCCGTATTGTCGAAAAGTGATGCGCGAGATTGAAGCGCAAGGATGTAAGGATATCACGTATCATGACATCCATAAAAACGAAGAGGACCGACAAACACTGATTCGTGTGGGTGGCAAGGAACAGGTGCCTTGTTTGTTTATCAATGGTCAGCCAATGTATGAAAGTGATGAGATCGTGTCATGGTTGAAATGCCATAAAAAAGCACTATAATACAGGTGAATGGAGGAATTTCTATGTTGGATAAAAAAGTGAAAGAATTGATCAATACGCAAGTCAATAAGGAATTTTATTCGGCGTATTTGTATTTGGATTTTGCGAATTATTTTTATGATCAAGGCTTAGATGGTTTTGCGAATTGGTATGATGTCCAAGCCCAAGAAGAACGCGATCACGCGATGATGATGCGTCAATATTTGATCGATAATGGCGAACCGATTCAATTTTTAGCCATCGACCAACCTGATAAGACGTACGCTTCTATTGAAGATCCATTGAAATTTGGTTTGGAACATGAACAATATGTGACTTCATTGATCAATACCATCTATGCAGCGGCAGACGATGTCAAAGACTATCGAACCATGCAATTTTATGACTGGTTTGTGAAAGAGCAATTGGAAGAAGAAAAGAATGCCGAAGATATCTTAAAGAAATATCATTTGTTTGGATCCGATCCAAAAGGATTGTATGCCTTGGATCAAGAATTGGCTGCTCGTACCTATGTAGCACCAACAGTAAACGCTTAATGAATTTCAAAAAGAGTTGTGTTTGTCACAGCTCTTTTTTGTTACAATAAAGACAAATGAAAACGCTTTTAAAATTATGCTTTCTATCTCTTTTGGTCTTTAGTTTAAGTAGTTGTGCTATCTTGGAAAAACACAAAGTGGAAAAAACGGTAGATACGTATTGGACCGATATCGAAAAGGGAGAATGGATCCAAGCTCTGGCCATGACTGATATGCAGACATCGTTTAACGATAAGGTCCAGCTCATTGATGATAAGGAAGTACAAAAACAAGTCATGAATGAAGTGGATCATACGATGCGGGACACTTTATCCCAAATGGTTCAATCGCATTCGATCCAATCGATTACGCTGAATAAGCAACAAACCAAGGCCAAGGTCCAAGTTACGATTCGTTATCGCAAACTGGATGTGGATGCTTTGAAAAATCAATTGTATGTGGATCTTTTGCCGTATTTGATGAATTCGTCGTCCTTAAAGGAAAATATTCCGACCATTGGCAAACAATGTCGCAAAGATATACAGGCCAATCTATCTACGTCAAAAGTGGTCACCAAAAAAGCCACCATGACATTGGTAAAGAAAAACGGGGCATGGAAGATCCAGACCCCGGACATTCAAAGTGTATGGAACGTCTTGAATGCTTCGGCATTGGTGGATAGGGCTCGTTTTTCGAGTTCTCTGGCTGACATTCTTTGACAGCCATGGGCTAAAATGGTGTTTTGGATCAATCCATCACTGGAAGCCACGATCAAACGATATTGTTTTTTCCATGCCGATACATGTTTTTCAATATAGCTATCGGCCGTTTCATCGTATTTGGTGAAGATGACTTCCAAATCGCCTTTTTTATAGGAACGATGGGTACTATCTTTTACACGATAGGCATCAAAAACGATGATCAAGAAACAATTGCGATAGCCTTGATAATTACTTAAAAGATCAATGAGTCGATCTCTAGCAGAATCAAAGGGGAGGCCTTTGAGACTTTCCCATCCAAAGATCTGATTGTAGCCATCGACTACCAAACACTCGGGTTTGATGGTTTGTGGTTGGATTTCGACTTTTTCTAGATCGATTTTCTTTTTCTTCTTTACCTTGTGTTTATCTTTATTTGTATTCTTTCCATTTGTCCTTTCAAATACCCGTTTGGCTTCTTCATCGGAAATGGTATATTTGACACTGCGATACGACTGGCTATTTTCACTTTTGGGTTGAATGTGCATATAGTCATCAACTTCATTCCAAGGGACATAGAAACCAGCTCCATGGGTACAAAAGATCGAACCGGTTGGATGACGTCGATCTTTTTCGGGATCATAGGCTTTTTGAGCAATGATCGTATCAGCATCTTCACAAATGTCATAGCCAGCCAAACGACAAGAAAATGTACCCAAGCCTTTGGATATCGCCGTTAATTCATTTTGGTAATTGGCTAACGTGCGAACCGGTCCTTTTCCGGTTATGGTGTGGTCATGGACTTCGACTTTGGCATGTCGTTGATCGAGATCATATAAGACGCGGGATAAACTGCTTTGTGGCACTTGGATCGTAAAGTCATAATAAGGTTCCAATAAGATGTTTTTGGCTTGCATCAAACCTTGGCGAATGGCTCGATAGGTTGCTTGGCGAAAATCGCCACCCATCGTATGTTTGATACTGCCTTTGCCCGCTATCAAAGTGATTTTCATATCCGTTAGGGGACTTCCGGTTAATATGCCCGGATGTTCTTTTTCTTTTAAATGGGTCAAAATCAAATGCTGCCAATTTTGAGGAAGCGCATTGGTGGATACTTCACTTTCATAGATCATACCGCTATGGCGCGCAAGAGGTTCCAATTGAAGATGGACTTCGGCATAATGACGCAAAGGTTCAAAATGACCTTTCCCAATGACAGGCGCTTGAATGGTTTCTTTAAAGAGGACGTCGCCATGGCTAAAACCGACTTCAATTTGGGTCTTTTCATAAATGCGTTTGGAAAGAACTTCCATTTGTATGGGTCCCATCAAGCGTAAAGTGATCTTTTTGCGTTTTTCATCATAGACCATATGCAGTTGTGGGTCTTCTTGTGACAATTGGGCGCAAACGTCTATTAAAGAGAGTGGATCCACACCACTTGGTAAGACCAATTCATAATGCATGTATGATTCTAAAGTAGGGACGCGACAATCGGTTTGCCAACCGATGCCTTGGCCAAATTCCAAATGCGATGGGCCTGTCCATACACAAATAGTACCAGCCGATACTTCTTGGACCGATTCATAGCCTTGGCCATTGTACAGGCGGATTTGATCGATCTTTTCTTCTTCATTGATCTTTTGTTTAACTTTACACGTACCCCCTGTGATCTTTACATGAGTGAGTCGTTGGCCTTTTTCATCCATCGAGATTTTATAGACCAAAGCACCAAAGGCAGAAGGGTATTCTTTATCCAAACTGTATTGTACGATCGCATCCATGAGAGGTTGGATGCCTTCTTGTTTCAGGGCTGAGCCAAAGAAACAAGGAAAACATTCCCGTCGATAGATGGCTTGTTGGATCAAAGCGGGGGAAATCGTATGGGTTTCGATATAGGCATTCAAACAATCTTCATTCGCTAAGGCGACTTTTTCCAGATAATCGGTCGAACCAAAATCAATACAGGTATTGGGTAGATCATTCAATAATTCCTCTTTGCTGCGAAAACAAATATCCATTTTATTGACAAATACGATCGTCGGAATTTGATAGTGTTCCAAACAGTTCCAAATGGTCTTGGTGTGGCTTTGGATGCCATCTTGTCCATTGATCAACAAAATGGCCAGATCCAAGACTTGGAGACTTCGTTCCATTTCGGCCGAAAAATCAATGTGTCCAGGTGTATCGATGACATAGATATCGGTATCAAGCCATTCGAAGTGTGCTTCTTTGGAAAAAATCGTAATGCCACGTTGGCGTTCTTGGTCATCAAAATCCAAAAAGGCATCTTGGTGATCGACGCGTCCCAAGGTGCGAATTTGATGGCTTTGATACAACATCGATTCGATCAATGTGGTCTTGCCAGCATCCACATGGGCCAAGATCCCTACGGTTACTTTTTTCTTATCCATACCACAAGACTATCATACTTTTGTGCTAAAATAGAAATCGAAAGTAAAAGGGGAATGATCATGAAACGCAGTGCAGGTATTTTATACCCTATTTTTTCTTTGCCATCTCGATATGGGATTGGTTGCTTCTCTAAGGAAGCGTATGAATTTATCGACTTTTTAAAAAAAGCCGGACAAACCTATTGGCAGATCTTGCCTATGCATCCGACCGGATTTGGCGATTCGCCCTATCAACCGGTTTCTGCTTTTGCGGGCAATCCCTATTTCATTTCTTTAGAAGATCTGATCCAAGATGGTTTATTGACCGAAGAAGAATGCAACAGCTATGATTTTGGTCATGATGTGGAACATATCAATTATGGCGCTTTATATAATTATCGCCAAGACTTGATCAAACAAGCTTTTGTGCGGTTTCATGCCGATGATGACTATGAGACATTTAAAAAAGAAGCATCGTATTGGTTAAAAGACTATGCTTTATATATGGTCATCAAAAAACAGCAGGAAGGCAAAAGTTGGAATGATTGGCCTTTAGAGGCACGCATGCGCAAGCCAAGTTATTTGAAACAAATAGAAACGGAAAATAAAAAAGTAATGAATTTTTATTATTTCCAACAATATGAATTTGCGAAACAATGGAAAAAAGTATTGGCTTATGCTCATTCCCAAGGCATTCAGATCATTGGGGATATTCCTTTCTATTGTGCAATGGATTCCAGTGATGTGTGGGCACATCCTGAAATTTTCTGGATGGATGAAGACTACCTACCTAAATATGTGGCTGGAACACTGCCGGATGCTTTTAGCCCTACGGGTCAACGATGGGGCAATCCAGTCTATGATTGGTCGGCTTTAAAGAAGACCCATTACGATTGGTGGATGCAACGGATGCAACATGCCCAAAATTGGTTTGATGTGGTGCGAATCGATCATTTTCATGGGTTTAGTGAATATTGTGCGATTCCTTATGAGGATCAAACCGCTGAAAACGGTATTGCGAAAAAAGGGCCAGGATTGGATTTCTTTCAAGTGTTGAAACGGGTTTGTCCGGATATACAGATCATTGCTGAAGACTTAGGCACCAATACCCCGGAAAAAGAAAAATTATTAAAAGAGAGTGGCTTCCCGGGCATGAACGTTTTACAGTTTGCGTTTACGGGATGGAATCATGATAGTTACTATTTGACCCATAATCATAAGAAGAATAGTGTCGTTTATACGGGTACGCATGATAATCCAACCACGTTGGAATGGTTTGAAACCTTGAATGAAAGTGATCGTATCTTTGCTTCGAAATACATTCATACGGATGCCAACAATCCAGGTCAATTTGTATGGGATTTCATTCGGGAAGCGTATCGTTCGGTGGCCGATCTAGCCATTGTATCTTTATCGGATTACTTGGTCAAAGGCAAGGAAGCAAGGATCAATACGCCAGGTACTTCACAGGGCAATTGGCAGTGGCGTTTGGTTCCCCATTTCTTATCGGATGAATTGGCATATAGTATTCGTGATCTGGCTGATATTTATGGGCGATTAAAATAAGCGTTGGTTTTCCAACGTTTATTTTATAAGGACCATGATACCATGTACGCGTTGGAGGAAAGTACGATGTATGCCATTGATTTAATGATGAATGAACACATTCAAATACGAAAAATGTTAGAGGTCATGCGTGCCATGGTCAAACAGTTACAAGCAGGAGAAGATGTACCAATTGAAGATTTTGAAGCTACGATAGATTTTGCTCGAAAGTATGCCGATAAACATCATCATATGAAAGAGGAAGATATTTTATTTCCGGAACTTATGGAAACGGTATGGATGACGACCGATATCATTCAAGGGGTCATGTTGCCTGAACATCAAGAAGGTAGAGAGCATATTGCCCGTTTGGCCGATGCTTTGGAACAATGCAAAGAAGAACCAACGGAAGAAGCCGTTTCTACAGCTTGTTTGGAAATTGACTACTATACCACCTTGTTGAAGGAACATACCGAAAAGGAAGATCAAGTTTTGTACCAAATTGCTTTGATGCATTTACCGGAAGAGTCCAAAGAAAAAGTGGATCGTTTGTGCAAAGAAAAAGAAGCAAAAGAACCGGTGGAATCTTATTTGAAAAGTTTAGAAAGCTTATCCGCAAAGTATCTGTGATACTTTGCGTTTTTTTATGGAGAGTGTATAATATCAATGAAAGAGAAGGAGACTGACGGTATATGAAAAAAGTATTATTACCTATTGATGGTACACGGCGTAGTCTACAAACAATTGATTGGTTAAAGGCAAACTACAAACCCGAAGATGTGGAAATTACTATGTTCATGGTAACGGATTCGGTTGGGGAAATGGAGCTCAAAGCCAAGTATACATCTGCGCAAGAATATATGATGTCCGTCATGAAACATAGTTCCGATGATGAATTGGTGGATCTAGGCTACAAGGTGGATTTTGAAACAGCTTATGGCAATCCGGGTGAAGAAATTGTCAAATATGCCAAAAAAGGCAAATTTGATGCGATCATCATGACCAAATCTACAAAGGATGGCTGGTTTAGTACAATTGGTTCGGTAACGACGTATTGTGTCAAATATGCGGATACCGTTGTCATGATCATTCCTGAAAAAAATCATTAAGAAAGATCCCTAAAGGTATGCCTTTAGGGATTCTTTAGTCTTGGTATTGATTGGATACGCTTTGTACCAATGCTTTCATTTGTTGGACCACATCATCCGGGCCGATGATCTTGACTTGATTGCCTAGGGCAATGATCCAACCTAAAAATTGTTGACTAACAGCGACATAAACGGTGGTTTGAATATGGTCTGGATCGACGATTTCAATCGCAATGTCTTTGCCAAAACGATCGATCAAGACACCAACCATATCATTTTTAGCACGCAGGGTCACATGGCATTCTTTGCCACCAAACATCCCAAATAAGCTTTTGGTGTAATTGGGCAAACGAAATTTTTTGAATGGTTCTTTGCCTTGTCGATCATGAGGAATGATCTCGATATATTTCATCTTATCGACCCGATAGTGCTTGATCTTTTGATCTTGGGCATCAAAACCAACGAGATAATAGTTTTCATCATCCCACATCAAAGCCCAAGGGCTCACATGATATTTTGTTTCTTTCTTTTTTTTCATTTCTTTATGGATCGTCCATTGGTAGTAATAGAACTCGATTTGTTTATCGGCATTGATGGCCTCATGGATGCGGTCCACATTATAATAAATCTTCTCATTCATCGTCTTGACGCGACCGGCAATGATGACTTGTCGATTCAATTGTTTCGCTTCGGCATGGCTTGCCAAGGATTCCAACTTACCAATCAATTCTTTTGATTTTTTGTCGGTGATAAATTTGGCCGATTGTACGGAATCCACTAATAATTTTAATTCGGCCAGCTCAAATAACCGACTGCCAACATTATAGGTCCATTGTTTACCGGTTCGATTCATCGTAATGTCCAAGCCAAAATCTTGGAGCTCTTGAAAATCCTGATACAATGTTTTGCGATTGGCATTGACGCCATAAGCAGCCAATTTCTCAATGATCTGATTCATGGTCAATGGATGCGCATCGTCTGTTTCTTCATTAAAGATCTTCATCAAATACAACATCTTTAATTTTTGATGTTCACCCTTCCGAATATTTGCCATAAAAAACCTCCATCACTAACAGTATAGCGTAAATGTGTTATAGTGGAACAAGAAGAGGGGAATGTTTATGATTTGGATTCTTTGGGGCATGATCATGTTGGTGTTGTTCTTGCGTGCCCGCATCAACCATCAAAGAGTATCTACACTCTTTTTTAAGGTGGCCACTTCGATTGGTTTTTTTGGTTGGGCATGTTGGTTAGCTTTTCAACATCCATCTTCCATGGCCATTCTGATCTTGGTCGCTTTATTTTGTGGTGTGTTTGGTGATATGTGGTTAGGCATGAAATGGACCTATCCAAAACAGGATCATCCATATACGTTTGCGGGTTTTATTTCCTTTGCGATCGAACACTTCTTTTTGATTTGTTTTTTATTGCGCCAATACGGCCATCCCATGCTTTTATTGGTCATCTTGTTGGTGGCCATGGGCTTAAGCTATGCGATCGTGGGCATGGAAAAAACCATGCATTTGCGATATGGTATCTTTAAAGGAATCTCCTTGATCTATGGTACGGTATTGTTTGCGGTTCCTTTGTTTAGTTTGACCTTGATGGTTGGCTATCAACAAGATGCCACCTTGACCCTTTTACTTGGTGGAACCCTTTGTTTTGTATTCAGTGATCTGATCTTGAGCCGGACCTATTTTGGCACCAACAACGATCGTCCCATCGATATCATTGTGAATCATGTTCTTTATTATTTGGCACAGTTTTTGATTGCGGCGATCCTGCTTTGATCAACTGTGCCTTTTCTTGGCGAGATAATTGTTTGATCGCATATTCACGCCCCATGGCTTCTTGTTTGGTCGCAAAGGTCTCATAATACACAAGCCGTACGGGCCGACGACTCTTGGTGTATTTGGCCCCCTTGCCGACATTGTGCGCATGGATACGTTTTTCGAGATCATTGGTCCATCCAGTGTAGTAGGTGGTGTCTGCACACTCAACGATATATACATAATTCTTATTCATACCATCTATGATATACTATTTTCATGAGATGGATTTGTCTTTTGATTGGATATTTTTGTGGCTCTTTTTTAACGGCGGATGTCGTTAGTTACCATTATACCGGCCATTCGGCAGCCACCTTAGGAGCCTCTCACAACCCGGGTATGGCCAATGTCATGCTTACGTTAGGATTCAAACCGGGCATGATCGTATTGTTGGGTGATCTAGGTAAATGTGCTCTTGCGATGGGCCTTAGTCATTGGTTGTTTCCGACATCCTTGGCCATATTGTATGCAGGCTTGGGGACCATTTTCGGTCATGATTTTCCGTTTTGGCGCCATTTTCATGGTGGGAAAGGAGTGGCCTGTACGTGTGCTTTGTTGGTGATGTATCGTCCAATGTGGGGTTTGATTGCCTTGATCATCGGCGGACTTGTTGTCGTTGTATCCAAAAAATTATGGATCGGGGGTATATGGATGCCGATGCTTTGTATCCTTCCTTGGATGATGCAAAGCAAAGAAGCTGGTCTAGTTTGTATCCTAGTGAGTGGATTGAGTCTGTATTCTTTTCGAAAAGACATTAGAAAGAGGTAGAACATGTCAAAAGAAAGAACCTATGTGATGTTGAAACCCGATGCGCTGCAACGTGGCTTAGTGGGGGAAATCCTTGGACGTATCGAAGCCAAAGGCTATCATTTGGTCCAAGCCAAGACGATGATGTTGGATGAGCCAATTTTAAGAGAACACTATGCCCATATTGCTGACAAACCGTTTTTTCCTGAAACGGTGGCTTATATGACTTCAGGTCCCGTCTTGGCCATGATCTGGGAAGGGGAAAATGCGATTGCCGGGATTCGTCAATTGATGGGAGCTACGAAATTTGAACAAGCCCAAGCTGGTACGATTCGTGGGGATCTAGCTTCTTCTACGACTTATAATTTGATTCATGGATCGGATGGCCCCGAGACGGCCGAAATTGAAATAAAACGCTTTTTTGGTTAGACTTCGTTGGAAAAACAACGAGGTCTTTTTTTAGGTTCTCTATAATAAGAATCAGGAGGTAGCCTATGAAACTGTATGATGAAAACATACCGGTTGCAGGATGCACGATATCTCATCAAGAAATGGCCGATGTCACCCATTTTTCTTTAGCCAAACAGACATCGATCTCAGCGGAGAGATATCCATGTGATGCGTTGTATATCGTGGATACCGGCAAATTAAAAATAAATGGCCACGCGCTACAAGACAAGGATTGTTTATTTGTAGCTGCCAATACTTTGAGTGGTGTCGAAGCAGAGACAGATTCGGTTTATACAGAAATATTGATCAAGGAGGAAACGAAGATGAATGAAGTATTAAAAAATGTAGATGTGTTTCAATTGAAAGATTTGATTCCCTATCAAGCCGGGAAAATCGTAAATATGGATCTTTTATCCAACGATAAGATGAAATTTGTGATCATGGCTTTTGATGATGGCTGTGCATTGGCCGAACATGCAGCTCCAGGCAATGCCTTGATCTTTGCGTTAGATGGTCAAGCCACGATCACTTATGAAGGAAAGCCATATGAAGTGCATGCGGGTGAAAATTTCCGTTTTGAAAAGAATGGCAAACATGCCGTACAAGCAAATGGTCCATTTAAAATGGCTTTATTGGTTGAATTGGAGGGATAAACATGGTCAATGTTCGAAAGGTTGCGATGATTGGTTGCGGTTTTGTGGGTTCCGCCTCTTGTTTTGCCTTGATGCAAAGTGGTTTATTCTCCGAAATGGTCTTGATCGATGCCAATCAAGAAAAAGCCGAAGGGGAAGCTTTAGATATCAGTCATGGTTTGCCCTTTGCGTCACCAATGCAAATCTATGCCGGTACGTATGATGATATTGTCGATGCAGCCATCATCATCATTTCTGCTGGTGCAGGCCAAAAACCCGGAGAGACCCGATTGGATCTAGTAAAAAAGAATGTTGGTATTTTCCAATCCATTTTACCTGAAATTGCCAAACGCGATGTGCAAGGTATTCTTTTGGTTGTTGCCAATCCAGTGGATATCTTGACCTATGTAGCACAAAAAATGAGTGGTTTACCTGAAAACCGTGTGTTTGGATCGGGTACTGTTTTGGATACAGCCCGTCTTCAATATATGTTAGGACAACACTTAGCCGTGGATCCTCGCAATGTCGATGCGATGATCATTGGTGAACATGGCGATAGTGAAATTGCGGCTTGGAGCTGTGTTCGCGTATCCGGTGTCCCATTGGATGATTTTTGTGAGATGCGTGGTCATTTCCACCATGAACAGTCCATGTATAAAATTGCACAAGATGTAAAAAATAGTGCCTATGAAATTATTGAGAAGAAAAAAGCAACCTACTATGGCATTGCGATGAGTGTCAAACGTATTTGTGAAGCCATTATTCGAGATGAAAAATCCGTATTGCCCGTATCGAGTGCGATGCATGGCGAATATGGCTTAAACGATGTTACTTTAAGCATGCCAGCTATTGTCGGAAAAGATGGCATCGAAACATTGGTTCCGATGGAATTGAATGAAAAAGAACAAGAAGAACTTCAACAATCTTCCATTGTCTTAAAAGATGTCATCCAACAAGCTTTTCATGCATGATAAACGCAGAGGATCCTGGAACATTCCAGGATTTTTTCATTGGATCATTTATCCATATTTTGTCGTGCGAGGCCTCTAAAAAAGAGGATCGCATGGTATACTAGAAGCATGGAAAGAAAACACATTTGGTTTACGGGACAAGTACAAGGTGTCGGCTTTCGTTGGACAGCTTCACAATTGGCCGAAAAGATGCATTTGAGTGGATGGTGTCGTAACGATATGGATGGCCGGGTCGAAATGGAGATTCAAGGTGAGGCTTCGATGATTTCTCGATTTCTTAAGGAATTGGGATCGTTTGGTTCCATTCGGATCGATCATATGGATATGCATTCGATCCCCGTTGTTTCCAATGAAACCGGTTTTGAAGTGAAGTTTTGGTGGTAGCATGAATTATCTATTGTTTGATCTGGATGGTACTATTTCTGAATCGGCTTTAGGCATTACCCAATCGGTCCAATATGCTTTATCGACCATTGGCATCGAAGAACCCGATCTGAAATCCTTGGAACACTTTGTTGGGCCACCTCTAAATACGGAATTTCAAAAGACATATGGTGTAGATGAGACAACCGCAAAAGCCTTGGTCCAGGCCTATCGCACTTTTTATGAGGAAAAAGGTATATGGGCGTGTTCGATGTATCCGGGCATGGATTCATTGCTTAAACAATTGAGCCAACAAGGCAAGACCTTGGGTATTTGTTCGAGCAAGCCCAAGTATTATGTTGAAAAGATCCTTGTTCATTTTGGTATCTTGGATCATTTTGGTTTGGTGAATGCGCCCGATATGAAAGCGGAGCTACAAAAGCCACATCGAGAAGGGAAAGCTGATTTGATTGAAAAAGCATTGTGTCAATGGCAAGTGGATCCTTGTCAAGTGGCAATGATTGGCGATCGTCAAGTGGATATTTTGGGTGCCAAAGCCAATGGGGTGTATGCGATTGGGGTCCGCTATGGCTATGGTCAGAAAGATGAATTCATAGCGGCGGATCTGGTTGTGGATTCCATCGCTCAATTGGCCCAATTTCTGTTATAATACATGTGTATGAAACAAGTTGATTTTGCGCATGGATCGATCACGAAAAATATCTTTCAAACGGCGATGCCCATGTTAGTGGCTCAGGTTTTGAATCTTCTTTACAATATCGTCGATCGAATCTATATTGGTCGCATTCCCAAGATAGGAACGCTGGCCTTAGGTTCGGTCGGCCTTTGTTTTCCTATCATTACCATCATCATGGCTTTCACAAATCTTTTTTCCAGTGGTGGGGCTCCCTTATTTGCGATCGATCGCGGTAAACAAGATTCCATCCATGCCCAAAAGATCATGGATACTTCCTTTGTGATGTTGGTCTATACTGGTGCTTTTCTAACTCTGGTTCTGTTTGTTTTGGCGCAACCCATCTTGATCGCATTTGGCGCTTCGAAACAAACCCTTGTCTATAGTCTTCCCTATATGCGTATTTATTTGATTGGAACCATTGCTTCCATGATTTCAACCGGCATGAATGCGTTTATCAATGCCCAAGGTTATCCCAAAGCAGGCATGACGACCGTATTGATTGGGGCCATCGCGAATATTCTTTTGGATCCCCTCTTTATTTTTGTCTTTGGTTTGAATGTGGAAGGTGCGGCCATCGCAACGGTGATTTCCCAGATCTTATCGGCCATTTTCGTGATTCGTTTCTTGACGCAATCCCAAATTGAAATTACTTTGCATTGGATCAAGCCTTCGGCTTTTTATCGTGCAAAAGATATCCTTTCTTTAGGTTTAGCTGGATTTATCATGCAGCTGACCAATGGACTGGTACAGATTGCATGCAATCATATGCTCAGTCTGAGTGGTGGTGATTTGTATGTATCGGTCATGACCATCGTTTCGAGTGTTCGTCAAATGTTGGAAATTCCTATTTGGGCCATTACGGATGGATCCAGTCCCATCTTATCGTTCAATTATGGATCCAAAGCGTATCCACGTGTCAAACAAGCGTTTTGGGTCATGTTTGGTTTGACTTTGGTCTATGCCAGTTTAATCTGGTTGTTGATTGAAAAGATTCCTTTGTTTTTTATCTCGATTTTTTCCAATGATCCCATCTTACAAGGGCCATCTCGCCAAGCGTTGCATCTTTACTTTTTTGCCTTCATCTTCATGGTCTTTCAATATACTGGACAGACCATGTTTAAATCCTTAAATCGAAAAGGCTATGCGATCTTCTTTTCCTTGTTGCGAAAAGCCATCATCGTCATTCCTTTGACGCTTGTCTTGCCTCATTGGTTAGGGGTGCAGGGTGTCTTTATCGCCGAACCCATATCCAATGTCATCGGTGGTTTGGCTTGTTTTATCACGATGTTTTGTACATTGTGGAAAGAATTAACGTATAATGATACACGTAAAGGAGGCTAAACATGACGAAGTATCGTATAGAACATGATTCCATGGGGGAAATGAAAGTTCCTGCCGATGCATTATGGGGTGCACAGACGCAACGAAGCAAACAAAATTTCAAGATTGGTCAAGAAAAGATGCCACAAGGCATCATTGAGGCTTTTGCAATCTTGAAAAAAGGAGCCGCCATTGCCAATAAAAAATTAGGAAAATTGGATGCCGACACTTGCCAATTGATCCAAACCGTTTGTGATGAGATTTTAGCGGGCAAATGGAATGATCAATTTCCATTGGTTGTCTGGCAAACCGGTAGCGGGACGCAATCCAATATGAATATGAATGAAGTGATTGCGAATCGGGGCAATCAAATTGCGCAAGAAAAACGTTTGCATCCCAATGATACGATCAATATGTCACAATCATCCAATGATACGTTTCCCACCGCATTACACATTGCGGCGGTTCGAGCCATTACCCATCAGTTATTTCCAGCCATGGATCATATGATCCAAGTGTTGGATCAATTGGAAAAAGCCAATCGCAATGTGATCAAAAGCGGACGTACCCATCTACAAGATGCGGTTCCCATTGGGTTTGGACAAGAAATTAGTGGATGGAAAATGATGATCGTCCAATCCAAGGCATACATTCAATCGACTCTGCCTTATCTTTCCCAATTGGCTTTGGGAGGAACGGCGGTTGGTACGGGATTGAATGCACCCAAAGAATTTGGTCAAGAAGCCGCTGGGATCATTAGTCAATTAACGGGTCTTTCGTTTGAAACGGAGCCCAATAAATTTCATGCCTTAAGTAGTAAAGATGCGATTACCTTTAGCCATGGTGCATTGAAAGCATTGGCTGCCGATTTAATGAAGATTGCCAATGATGTACGTTGGATGGCTTCCGGACCTCGGTTGGGCTTAGGTGAAATCACCATTCCAGCCAATGAGCCAGGCTCTTCCATCATGCCAGGGAAAGTCAATCCGACCCAATGTGAAGCGGTAACGATGGTGGCAGTACAAGTGATGGGCAATGATACGACCATAGGGATGGCTGCGAGTCAAGGAAACTTTGAATTGAATGTATTTATGCCGGTGATTGCCTATAATTTTTTACAATCCGTGGATTTGTTGGCGGATTGTATGAAGTCGTTTACTGATCATTGTTTGGTTGGTATTCAGGCCAATACGGCGAAGATGGACTATAATTTGAAGCATTCTTTGATGTTGGTGACGGCATTGAATCCATATATTGGGTATGAAAAGGCCGCGCAAACGTCAAATTTGGCCTTTAAAGAAAACATTTCATTAAAAGAAGCTGTAGTCAAATTGGGATATATGACCGAAGATGAATTTGATGCAGCGGTGCAACCAGAAAAAATGATATAGGGAGGAAATTATGGATTACGCAAAGGAATCGTTAAAACAACATGAACAATGGAAAGGAAAGATCGAAGTCATTTCTCGTGCGAAAGTAAGAAATGCGGATGATCTTTCAATTGCTTATACACCTGGTGTCGCACAGCCTTGTTTGGAAATTCAAAAGGATCTGTCGAAAAGTTATACATTGACACGTCGATGGAACATGGCTGCGGTCATTACGGATGGATCTGCTGTATTGGGATTGGGAAATATTGGCCCCGAAGCCGCCATGCCGGTCATGGAAGGAAAGTGTGTCTTATTTAAAGAATTTGCCGATGTCGATGCGTTTCCTTTGTGTGTCGATTCCAACGATGTGGATACCATTGTTGAAACGGTAAAAAATATTTCCAAATCGTTTGGTGGTATCAATTTGGAAGATATCAGTGCGCCTCGTTGTTTTGAAATTGAACGACGCTTAAAAGAAGTCTGTGATATTCCGGTTTTTCATGATGATCAACATGGAACAGCCATCATCACCTTGGCGGGTCTGACCAATGCCTTAAAAGTCGTGGGCAAGAAAAAAGAAGAAGTGAAAGTGGTGACATCGGGAGCTGGGGCTGCCGCTATTTCCATTGTGAAGCTTTTATTATCAGCGGGCTTTAAAGATATCATCATGACCGATCGTCATGGGGCGATTTATGAAGGCCGCGATCATTTGAATTGGATCAAAGCAGAAATGGCACAAGTCACAAATTTAGCGAAAAAGCAGGGAAGTCTAGCCGATGTGATCCAAGGGGCCGATGTCTTCATTGGGGTTTCGGCACCGGGCTTATTAAGTCAAGATATGGTGCGAAGCATGCATTCCGATGCGATCATTTTTGCGTGTGCCAACCCCACTCCAGAAATCTTCCCAGATGAGGCAAAAGCAGCGGGAGCTGCCGTCGTATCGACTGGTCGTAGTGATTTTCCAAATCAAATCAATAATGTATTAGCGTTTCCAGGGGTATTCCGTGGGGCCTTTGATGTGCGTGCTTCGGATATCAATGAAGAGATGAAAATGGCAGCGGCCAAAGCGTTGGCCAATTTAATTCCGGAAGAAGAATTATCGGCCGATTATATCATTCCGAAAGCATTTGATCCAAAAGTGGGCCCAGCGGTTGCCAAAGCGGTTGCTCAAGCGGCGCGTGATAGTGGAGTTGCGCGAATCTAAAATCGTTATAGACGACAAGTGAATCGTCTTTTGTTAGAATAGAAACAAGAGGTGAATTTTATGGATGAATTGGAATTCAATGAAGTCGAAGAAGTCGTTGAACTGGTCATGAACGACTATAATCAAAAGCGGGAATTGGACGTAATGACCATGTTTCATCAACCGGATAAAACGAAGGTCATTGAAATTGTCAATAAATTATTGCGCATCATTTTTCCTGGTTTTTATCGGGATGAAGTCTATAAGATCTTCAATATGCGCCATTCTTTATCTGCTTTGGTTGAAGATGTCATGTATAATATGCAAAAACAAATTGTGATCGCATTGAAAAATGATCCAAAATACGGAAAGGCGAATGAAGGGGAATTGCGCAAAGTGGCCAAGGATATCACGTTGCAGTTCTTTACCCAAATTCCGCGGATTCGTAGTTTCATTGATACGGATATTCAAGCGACCTTTGATGGGGATCCAGCGGCTTCCAGCAAAAATGAAATTGTTTTAAGTTATCCAGGTATCCTTGCTTCTACGGTGCATCGAATCTGCCATGTTTTATGGGAATTGAATGTGCCATTGATTCCTCGCATGATGTCAGAATATGCCCATTCTGTAACGGGTATTGATATTCATCCAGCGGCTACGATTGGCAAGTATTTCTTTATCGATCATGGGACTGGTATCGTGGTGGGTTCGACCACCGAAATTGGCCAACACGTCAAGATCTATCAAGGCGTGACCTTAGGCGCTTTATCGACCAGTGCGGGTCAACGTTTGCATGGGGTCAAACGGCATCCAACCATTGAAGATAATGTTACGATTTATTCGGGGGCTTCGGTTTTGGGTGGCAAAACGGTCATTGGTCATGATTCTGTCATTGGATCCAATGCATTTGTGACTAGCTCCATCAAACCGGAATCACGGGTAACGATCCAAAACCAAGAATTACATATGGGTAAGGATAAGATTGAAAAAGAAGATCTAGCCCAAGATGAAACTTGGTTCTATGTCATCTAAAAAAAAGAGGAATTGCTTATAAATGCAGCAATTCCTTTTTCTTTTGATCATATTCTTCTTGGGTGATGGCACCCATATCTAAGAGTTCCTTGAGTTCTTTGATTTGTTGGTAAGGATCCAGCGTTGGTGTTTCTTTGTGCTCTTTGTGCATGCGCCATTCATTAATGGCATGTTTGACGACTTTTAAACGATGGCGATTAAAGGGAATGGAGTCAATGCCACCATCGTATTTGACTTTCAGAATCGCATAGGGACTAAAAGCCGTGGAATTGGTGATATATAGATCTTTGATTTGGTCATAAGCATAGGTCTTGCGTTCTGTGACCAATTGGTCTTCTTCAAAAGACATGGGTGGAATCGTACCGATTCCTTCGATTTCATAATACATGGTCTCACCTCTAAGCTTTCGTATCAAATACTTGTATCGCTAAACAGCCAAGTCCAGTATGGACGCCAACGGCACTGACCAGATCGATCACATGGACATGAACGCCTTTGATTTCGGTTTCGATCTTTTGGGCAAAGGCTTCGGCATTCTTTTGGGCATCGACATGCGCTAAAAAGATGGTATCTTCCTGGATCGTCGTTCGTGCTTTTAACCGTTCGATCACCTCGTTTTGAGCTTTGGATAAGGTTCTTGGTTTGGCCATCACATCGACTTTTCCTTGGGTGGAAATGTTAAGATGCAAAACGGGTTTTATGCGTAATAAGCCACCAAGTAGGGCGGCAGCTGGGGTCAATCGTCCGCCACGACGCATGTGTTGCAGATCTTCAAAGATCAGGATCGTGTCTCCTGTTTCAATGATGGCTTGTAATTTGGCAACAATGATGTCCATGCTGATGCCTTGATCATACATTTGTTTGGCCATGCGAATACAAGTGGCTTGTAGTACCGCGGTCACATAACAATCGATACCGATAAAGTCCAAGCCGACTTGGCGAGCCATCATTTCCATCGCATCCATGGCACCAGAAAGACCACGACAAATGGGAACACAAAAAACGGTGTCATATCCTTGGTCTTTAATGGCTTGAAAACAATCCTCGATATGTCCTAATTTGGGCAAAGACGTTTTCATGATCTTCTTTTGATGGAGGTTTTGGATAAATTGATGATAATTCATCGTTTCCAACTCATCATAGGAAATGCCATCGCATTCAATTTGTAGAGGAAGGCAATAGATGCCCTCTTGTTTCCATTGTTCGGGGCTCATGCCTGTTCCTGTATCTGTCACAAATGCTACTTTCATATGTATTCTCCTATCCTTTATGGTAGCATTTTGAAAATCAGGACACAACAAAATTTGTATCGCGTGCTATAATAGGTCCATGGTTTTTAAGGAAAAAAGGCTAATCTATATAGGAATCGGATTGGTGTTGGTATGGATACTTTCGATGTTCTTTTCATCCATCCATCCCGCCAAACCAGAGGGTCTTCGTTATATCCAGCAACAAGAAAAATTGCCAACGCAACCGCTTGCCACAAAATTTTCCAAAGAAAAAGAAGAAAATATCACCGATGAGAATGTCTTTGCCCGCTTTCATGATTATGTCTTTTTAGGCGATTCACGCGTGTTGGGCTTTCAATCCTATGGTTTTTTAGAAGATAGTCGTGTATTGGCAGATACGGGGGATTCCATCGTAAAGATCGATGCCCATTTGGAAACGATCAAAAAAATCAGTCCCACTTCGGTATATATTTCATATGGATTGAATGATCTTGGACGAAATTATGAAGGGGGATATGTGGCCAAGGTACAAGAAGAAGTCAAAAAGGTCCAAGTGATCGTACCGCAGGCAAAGATCTATATCTGTGCGATCATTCCGGTTAACCAGGCGTTGACCCAAAACGATGCGCGTTGGCAACAAATTCCAACCATCAATCAAGCGTTAAAGAAAATGTGCAAAAAACAAAAATGGATCTATGTGGCCGATGATACATTGGCAAATGAATCCATCTATGCCCAGGATGGGATGCATTTTCAACCATCGTTTTATCAAACTTGGGCAGAAACCATACTCGATACAAGAAAATAGGGAAAGGGAACCGTATGACACTTCAACAAATCTATTATATGATCGTTACGGCCGAAGTGGGGTCGATGAATAAAGCAGCAGAGAAATTATTCATTTCTCAACCCACTTTGACCAGTGCTATCAAAGAATTGGAATCGGAATTGGGAATCACGATTTTTGAGCGAACCAATCGCGGTGTGCTATTGACCGATGAGGGCAATGATTTTTTGATGAGTGCACGACAAATTTATCAACAATATGAACTGTTAAAAGAAAAATATGGACCACAAGGTTCGATGAAACATAAGTTTTCCGTTTCTTGTCAACATTATTCCTTTGCCGTCAAGGCATTTGTGGAAACAGTGAAACAATTTGATACTTTAAAATATGAATTTCGGATCAAAGAATGTCAAACCATGGAAGTCATCAAGGATGTGGGCAATTCCAAGAGTGAAATTGGCATTTTGTATATGAGTGATTATAATCGCAAATACATTCAGCGTTTGATGGATGAAAATGGATTGGGGTTTGAACCCATTATTACGTGTGATGCATATGTCTATGTATATAAAGAGCATCCACTCGCTAAGGAAAAAAGCATTCGTTTGAATCAGTTACAGGATTATCCGTATTTATCGTTTGATCAAGGAGAAGATGGTGCGTTTTATCTGGCAGAAGAAATTTTATCCGAAAATGAATATGCACGTCAGATCAAATTGAATGATCGAGCGACGGCTTTGAATCTGATGATTGGCTTGAATGGATATATGTTGTGTAGTGGGATCATATCCGAAGAATTAAATGGGGATGATTATGTGGTGATTCCTTATGAGGCCGATGATGATAATCCCAATAGTTCCATGACGATTGGTTATATTTATAAACGACATAGTGTGTTATCACCCATTGCGAAAACCTATGTAGAAGAGTTGGTTGGGTACTTTAAATAGATATAAAAATCATTTATCGCAAATATTATATTTACCAATTATACAAATAGCCAAAGTGGGCGTATTGTATGACCATACAAACAAAGAATACAAATTCTAGGAGGAAATACAATATGTCAGAACAAAAATATCATTTCGAAACATTAGCTTTACATGTCGGACAAGAAGAAGCCGATCCAGCCACCGATTCTCGTCAAGTTCCTATTTATTTGACTTCATCGTATGTATTTAAAAATTCGCAACATGCAGCCGATCGTTTTGGCTTGGCTGATCCCGGAAATATCTATGGTCGATTGACAAACTCTACGCAAGATGTATTTGAAAAACGAATTGCCGCTTTAGAGGGTGGCAGTGCTGCGATTGCGACAGCATCTGGTGCTGCAGCAGTTACTTATGCGATCCAAGCCTTAGCGAAAGCGGGTGAAAATATCGTGGCAGCTAAAACGATTTATGGTGGTACCTATAACTTGTTGGCACATACATTGCCTTTGTATGGCATTACCGCCAAATTTGCCGATCCTTATAAATTGGATGAAGTGGAAGCAGCCATCGATGAAAACACCAAAGGTTTGTGGATCGAAACGTTAGGAAATCCATTGGGAAATATCGTAGATATCGAAGCTTGGGCTGAAGTTGCTCATAAACATCATATTCCATTGGTTGTGGACAATACTTTTGCGACACCTTACTTGGTTCGTCCATTTGAACATGGTGCCGATATCGTTGTCCATAGTGCAACGAAGTTCATTGGTGGTCATGGTGCTACTTTAGGTGGTGTCGTTATTGAAAGTGGTAAATATGAATGGGATCAAACCGATGCATATCCATGGTTGACTGAACCAAATCCTTCGTATCATGGTATTCGTTTCTATGAAGCAACCAAACCAGCTGCTTTTGTGACATATATCCGTGCGATCCTATTACGTGATGAGGGAGCAACACTTTCTCCAGTCAATGCGTGGGCATTCATTCAAGGTTTGGAAACGTTATCGTTGCGTGTAGAGCGTCATGTAGAAAATGCGTTAAAGGTTGTTGAATATTTGAACAATCATCCACAAGTGGAAGCGGTTCATCATCCTTCGATTGAAGAACCAGAATTATATAAGAAGTATTTCCCAAATGGTGGTGGTTCGATCTTTACATTCGAAGTCAAGGGCGATGCGCAAACAGCTCGTAAATGGATCGACAATTTGCCAATCTTCTCCTTATTGGCAAATGTTGCGGATGTGAAGTCTTTGGTTATTCATCCCGCTTCAACAACCCATTCGCAATTGACAGAAGCCGAGGCAGCAGATCAGGGTATTTATCCAAATACAATTCGTTTATCCATTGGTACTGAGCATATCGATGATATCTTAGCGGCTTTGGATACGGCTTTTAAAGCCATTGCGTAAGTTTAAGGGGTCTTGTTTGAAAACAAGGCCTTTTTTTATTGGATGGTTGAAAAAAATGAGGTAAAATAAAAGTATTAGAGAGGTTGAGTGTGAGAGGTGTCTTACACTCTTTTTTTCTATATTGAACATTTGTATAAGTTAAAATTCTAACAATATTATTTATACATATGTTCAATATACAATCTATTGACTACAAAAAGTATCGTGTTAATATAAAACCGTAAAAGGAAAACGGTTACATGAAAAAAATTGTAGATGATCCTCGTCTGATATATAAATGTTGTTACTTATATTATAAGGATGGCTTCTCTCAAGTAGAGATCTGTGATCAATTGGGTATTTCTCGTGCTACGGTTTCACGTTTGTTGAAAGCGGGGCGTGAACGAAATATTGTTCGCATTGAATTGGATAATCCAGACAGTGTCATGTATGGCGAGTTAGAACGAAAATTAGAAGCAGTTTTCGATTTAAAAGAAATCGTCATTGTCGATGAATTGGAAATTGGCAATCGATATGAGCATCTTCAAAAAGTATATGAAGAGGCAATTTCTTATTTCTCAAGAACGTTTCAGGACCAAGAATATATTGGTGTCTCCATGGGACATACCTTGTATGATCTTGCCAATGTCAATATTTCGGTGGAGTCTGTTGATTGTACGTTTGTGCCCGTAGTTGGTGGTGTTGGTATCAAACAATTAGGGACGCAAAACTATCATTCGAATGAAATTGCGAATTCTTTTGCGAAAAAATTTGGTGGCAGCGCTGTTCAATTTTTTGCTCCCGCTATTTTCCGTAACATTGATATAATGGATGGTTTGAAAAAAGAAAAACCAGTAGAGGAGGTAACTTCTTTATTTCCTTTGTTGCATGCGGTGATCATGGGTGTTGGCTCAACGGAGGCTTCTCATTCTACATTGGTTGATTCGGGATATATAACGCCGGAACAGTATGCACATTATAAAGAAATGGGCGCTGTAGGCGATGTGATGCTTCGTTTCTTTGATGAAAATGGCAATGAAGGCCCATTTAAAGAGTTCAATGACCGTGTCATGGCTATTAGTGAAGAAAATTTAGCCCAAATTGATACGCGAATTGCCATTGCGGTTGGCGAAGAGAAAGCCAGAGCTATCTTAGGTGCTTTACGAGGAAAACGTATCAATGTACTGATTACGGATATTAGTTGTGTCAATCGAATATTAGCTATTATGGAGGAAGAAAAGTAAACATGTCAAAAAATTTGATATTATTGTTTGCGATTGCGATGGCATTGATGGTCATGCAGATGATTGGTGGCTTTTTACAAATTCGCCGCTATCGTAAAGCTGTCAGTCGTGTCCACAAATTAGGTAATGTGGGGATGGGACAAAAGCGTGGTTGGTTTTTTAATAGCTATGTTGTCATCATCGCTTGTGATTCGAAACATATCATTACAGGTGGTGAAGCAATGACAGGTTCTACCATATTTGCACAGTTTCATCCCATTACAGAATTATTAGGAAAGCCCATGATCGGGCGTTCGATCGATGACTATTTATTAGAATTTAGAGAAATGCCAGATCGTAAACAAAAATTCTATCGAGGTTATATCAATGCTTTAGAAGCATTGGAGATGCGTTTTGAAAGAGAAGAGCATCCAGAAACGATAGAAGAGGACTAAGGTTTTAAAATGTTTTTGGCCGAACATTTTATGTATAAAATTTGGAAGGAGGAAAAAAATGAAATTCCAAGTTAAAATTACCGGTTGGGGGAACGATGCCCTAGAATTTTTGAATCCAGCATGTAACTTTATTATTATGTTTAATGAAGATGCACCGCCTGAATTGGCTGACATTAGTATTTTACATACGAAATGTGAATTAAAAGAGGATCCAGCTCCAGGTGATACCATGACGATTTGTGGAAAAAAATACAAAGTCACGGCCGTTGGATGGGAAGCCATCAATACGTTGCGTGATTTAGGACATTGCACCGTTGCTTTTAATGGTAAGACTGAAGTTGATCGTCCAGGTATGATGGAACTAGAAGGTCCAGAATTCACTGCGGATGACTTAAAAGTCGGTGGTGAAATTACAATTGAATAAGTATTGAAAAAAAGTATACATTCCCTATTGACAAGCAAATGTATTAGAATTAATATGACATTGTAAAAAGTCGAGTGGATATACATAAAGGAGGAAAAGTTAAGTTATGTATAACATGAACAGAAAATTGGCTCAATTAGAAGCCGAAGGAAAACCTATCCAAGTTGGTGTTGTTGGTGCCGGACAAATGGGCCGTGGAATGGTCACTGAATTGGTCATGATCAAAGGTGAACGTCCTGCCATTTGTGCCGATATTAATATTGATTTAGCTGTCCATGCATTTGAATATGGTGGCGTAAAACCAGAAGACATCGTTAAAACAACCGATGTTGAAGAAGCAAGTAAAGCAATCAAAGCTGGAAAATATGTAGCTACGAATGATTCTTCATTAGTTACAAAAACCCCTGAAATTGATGTAGTTGTTGATGTTACTGGTGTTCCTGATGTTGGTGCTCGTATTGCTTTGGATGCCATCGCAGCGAAGAAACATATCATCATGATGAACGTTGAATCCGACGTTGTTATCGGACCTTACTTGAACAAATTAGCCCAAGAAGCTGGTGTTGTTTACACAGGTACGAACGGAGATGAACCAGGTGCCGTTATGGAATTGTATGATTTCGCAACAGCTATTGGTTTGAATGTAGAAGTTATTGGTAAAGGTAAGAACAACCGTCTAGATCGTGCTTGCAACCCAGATACTGTATTAGAAGAAGCAACTCGTCGTAAGATGAGCCCAAGAATGTTATGTGCATTCAAAGATGGTACTAAGACAATGGTTGAAATGACTGCAATGTCAAATGCAACGGGATTGGTTCCTGATGTAATTGGTGGTCATGGTATCGCTTGTGATGTTAAGGGATTGAATGATATGTATCGTTTGAAAGAAGACGATGGTATCTTGAATAAACACGGTGTTGTTGAATACGTTCGTGGTATTGCCCCAGGTGTATTCGTAACCGTATCTACAGATAATGATGAGATCTCTTATCAAATGCAATATCATAGCATGGGTCCAGGACCATTATGGACATTGTATCGTCCTTATCACTTGTGTAACTTGGAAACTCCATTAACAATTGGACGTGCTGTTATCTATCATGAAGGTGTAATCGTACCAAAGGGTGGATTGGTATCCGAAGTTATCACAGTAGCTAAGAAAGATATGAAAGCTGGAGAACATTTGGATGGTATCGGTGGATACACTACATATGGTTCAATCGATACACACGAACACGCAAAAGAAGCTGGATTCGTTCCATTTGGATTGATCAATAAGAACGCCGTATTGAAGAAAGACGTTAAGAAAGGTCAATTATTGACTTACGATGATGTTGAAATCGATAAGAATACATTGATCTATCAAATCCGTCAAAAACAAGACGAAATTTTCGGATAATTCATAGATTGGTTGAGACTGTTGACAACATACAAAGTCAACAGTCTTTTTATATGCTGCATGGATCGGAGTAGCCAAAGCTTCTTGAGATGTTGCTTATGACAACCATATACCAATATGGGCAGTGATTGTCTTTTCTAAGGATAGCTTTGTGATCAGATGAAATATAGCCGTACATACTGCATCAGAAAATGGGGGTTCGTTTTATTGATATAGGCGAAAACGAGCAACAATGAATTCATGAATGTGTGTGATGCAAAGAAGCGGATATCGAGGATGAAAAAATGTGCTAGGATGTATTTTGTATACAAAATAAGAACATATAGAATTCATATTTTGATGGTATGTGAAAGCGTATTCTATGCTTCGAAAAAGTCCAATCTAATCAATAGAAATAGATCAGTGACCCAGCTTATTTATGGAAAATATAGACAAAGCAAGGATATAAAAGGAATCTGCGAAATGATAACGCTTACATTAAAAATGCCATATATATCGAATAAACAACATATGAAATAATACTGAACAAATGTATTAATAAAATATTGAATTTTTTAACTTAAACATAATTTCAAAATAAATATATTGACTACATAAAGGTGAAATGGTATCAATATATATGTACATGAAACCGATTTCAATCGATTTCGCCTGTATGGTCAGCGTGTACAGGCATAAAGTGCAAGGCCAAAAGTTTTGAAATAAAAAAGGAGAGAAATTTATGAATGCGATTGCTAGTGTAGCCCAGGGCTTTATTGGGCTGTTTACCGCTGGTGGTCAAACCTTTACGGGTTGGGTCACTGGTATCATTCCACAAGTTGTTTGTTTGCTTACGTTTATGAACTCGATCATTAAATTGGTCGGTGATGAAAAGGTAGAAAGATTTGCGAAAAAGTTAACCGGAAATGCGATTTTACGTTATACCTTATTTCCATTGGTTGCGGATATGTTCTTAGGAAATCCAATGTGTTATTCATTTGGACGCTTTGTCGATGAAGAATATAAACCAGCATTTTATGATTCAGCTGTTTCGTTTTTACACCCCATCACAGGTTTGTTCCCACATGCCAATGCCGGTGAATTGTTCGTCTTCATGGGAATTGCGGAAGGTGTCAAGAAAGTCGCTGGAAGTTATTCCGATTTAGCGGTTCGTTATTTCATCGTTGGTTTGATCGTTATTTTCATTCGTGGTATCTTAACGGAAAAAATTTATTTCCGTTTAGCAGGTATTAAGAAATAGGGGGGGAACGAATCATGGCTTATAAGAATATTAAGATCACAAAAGGTAGTGCTGGATTTGGTGGACCATTGATCATCGAACCCAATGAAAAAAAGAATAAAGTATTGTGTGTAACGGGCCAACAAATCAGTCCTGTAGCGAAAAAAATTGCTGAAATGACAGGCTGTGAATTGGTGGATGGCTTTAAGACAACCGTTCCCGATGATGAAGTGGCAGTCGCTGTTGTCAACTGTGGTGGTACGGCGCGTTGCGGTGTCTATCCAAAGAAACGCATCATGACCGTCAATGTCGAACCGGTTGGAGCCGTAGGCCCATTGGCGATGTATATCACACCAGATATCTATGTATCGGATGTCAAAGAAAGCAACCTTTCTTATACGGATGAAAAAACAACCGTTACCGAAACAAAACCAGAAAAGAAGGATGGTCCAAAGACCAAAGACCAAGCCAAAGCCGAAATTGCCGCTGCTCAAGACGAAAAGAAACCAGGCATCATTACTCGAATTGGTATCGGCGTAGGACATGTCGTCAACAAGTTCTTTGCAGCTGGTCGTGATTCGATCGACATGATCATTCGAAATGTATTGCCATTCATGGCCTTCACATCGACTTTGTTGGGTATCATTTCTGCCAGTGGATTGGGAAATATCATTGCGCATACCATCAGTCCAATGTGTTCGACATTGCCAGGATTGTTGGTCATCTCGATTGTTTGTGGTGTACCATTCTTATCACCTATCCTA
>NZ_JAXDRQ010000049.1:0-3782 GCF_034090965.1 Absicoccus sp.
GCCAATGGATTTAATAACGCAATAACGCCTTTGGGATCATATCCTTTGGGCAAATCATTTCGTGGCCCATGATAGAGAATGTCTCCTAATAAAACCATTCGATCGCATTGATTCTTTTTAAATTGATCAACAAGTTGCTGACAATAATACTGTGATCCATGTATATCTGAAGCAATCATCCATTTCATAACATAGATTATAAACAAAAAGAAGGTGTTTTTCCACCTTCCTATAATGCCGCCGCCAATAATCCATACGATACGATGGACATGATCACGGTTGCCAATAACACGCCTAATAAAATGGCACTGGATGCTTTTTTGATATCCATTTCTAATAATGAAGCAATCAATGAACCGGTCCAAGCGCCCGTTCCTGGCAATGGGATCCCGACAAATAATAATAAGCCAAGCCATTCGCCATGGTCCATTCCTTCACTTTTATTCATGGCTCGTTTTTCTAATTTTTCGATCCAAGGTCTTGCCCAACGGAATCGTTTTAACCAATGAAAGATTTTTTTGATAAACAATAAAATAAAGGGGATTGGTATGATATTTCCTATAACGCAAATAGGAATTGCTTGCCAAATATTCACTTTTAATAATGAGGCGACGATCAAACCACCTCGACATTCCAATAAAGGAATCATTGATACGATAAAAATCACAAATTGTGCGGATACATATTGTCCCAATGTATGCGCAAACCACGTCGCAATTGCTTCCATACAGCCTCCTAATTCCTGTTTATGATAAGTTAGGAAACTTACCTTGTCAATCATGGACTGGGTATTATAATAGAAACAAACAGGAGAAAATTTATGACCATCATGAAACCTTTTCGTGCGATTCGTCCGAGCCAGGAAATGGCTTCGCGCATTGCCAGTCTTCCCTACGACGTCTTCTCCCGAGCTGAAGCAAGGACGTATGTAGAAACGCATCCCTATACCTTTTTAGGCATTGATCGGCCCGAAACACAATTTGAACCAATCCATGATATGTATGCACAAGATGTTTATGAAAAAGCCGATGAAATGATCCATACCTATAGAGACAAAGGCTTTTTTATTCAAGACCAAACACCTTGTTTCTATATCTATGAATTGACCATGGCGAAAAGAAGCCAGACAGGTCTTGTAGGATTGTCCAGTATCGATGATTATTTACATGGAATTTGTAAGAAACACGAAAATACCGTCAAAGCCAAATTAATTGATCGGATCCATCATGTCGATAAAACCAGTGCCCAAACAGGTCCCATTTTTTTAGCCTATCGAAAAAATGAAAAACTACAAACATGGATCCAGTCCATGAAAGAGCAACGGCCCATCTATGATTTTGTGAAAGAGGATGGTATCCATCATCGGGTCTGGATCGTCACCGATACCAAACCAATCGAAGATGCTTTTAAAGAAGTGCCCTATACCTATATTGCGGATGGTCATCATCGTTGCGAATCGGCTGTGCAAGTAGGCCTTAAAAGACGAAAAGCACATCCGAATTACACTGGAAAAGAAGAATTCAATTATTTTTTAAGTGTAGCCTTTTGTGAAGAAGAACTTCGCATTTTCGATTACAATCGTTTTGTGAAAGATCTAAATGGATTAACGACCAATGCGTTTATGAAACAATTATGTATGTACTATTCGATCACACCGCTTCCTTATTCCCATCATCCCGATCATAAAGGTGAGGTTTGTATGTATATGGAAAATCAATGGTTTGATCTGATGGAAAAAGAGCCCAATACCACCGATCCCGTTCTATCCTTAGATGTCAGTTATCTACAAGATCATGTTTTAAGGCCCATTCTTGGCATTGATGATCCACGAACCAATCCGCGCATTGAATTTATCGGCGGAATTCGTGGATTAAACACCCTACAAGAAAAAGTCAATGCCCAAGATCATCCTTGTGTCGCATTTGCGATGTATCCAACAAGCATTCAAGAACTTTTTGCGGTTGCGGATGCCAAACAATTGATGCCACCAAAATCCACTTGGTTTGAACCTAAATTATTAAGTGGTTTATTTATTCATGAAATTGAACGATAAAAAAAGAGCACAAGCTCTTTTTTTATAATGCTGCTTTGATGTGCTCTAATAGTTCATCATATGTTTCTAAGGCTGGTAGTTCCGGGTGATCTTTTTTGATTTGTTCGGTCGAACGGAACAAGAAACCGGCTTTGGAGGCTTCGATCATACCCAGATCATTGAAACTATCTCCAGACGCAATGGTTTCAAAACCAATGGATTGAAGCGCTTTTACGGTTGTATATTTCGAATTTTCAATACGCATCTTAAATCCAGTAATTTCGCCTGTTTCACTGACTTCTAAAGAGTTACAGAAAATGGTTGGCCATCCTAATTTTTTCATCAATGGACTCGCAAATTCTTCAAATGTGTCACTGATGATGATTACTTGTGTCAGGGTACGTAATGTATCTAAAAATTCTTTTGCGCCTGGCATCGGATCGATCTTTGCGATCACATTTTGAACATCTTTCAATCCAAGTCCATGTTCTTTTAAGATGCCCAATCGCCAATTCATCAATTTATCATAATCGGGTTCATCCCGCGTCGTACGCGTTAATTCAGGAATACCACTTTCTTTCGCAAACGCAATCCAAATTTCAGGTACTAATACACCTTCTAGATCTAAACAAACAATATTCATGAGGATTCTCCTTTTTTCAATGGTTTTATCTTACCATGAACCTTCTATTTTTTCGATACAATGTATGACAGATCCATAATATCCATAACCAAATAAATAGAGATGATTCAAAAGATGATACAAATTATAGACATATTTGCGTTTTTCGTAACCTGCTCGCAAACATCCGTATTGCCGATACGAAGTATAAAAAGATGGAGGAAAGCCACCAAATAATTCCGTCATGGCAAGATCAACTTCCGCGTCTCCATAGTAACAAGCCGGATCAATCAACCAAGCTTTGCCATCTGGGCCTGTCATCACATTGCCACTCCAAAGATCACCATGAACCAATGATGGATGTTCTGGTTCAATCAGCAGTTCATCCAAATGCTCCATGATATGTATGATTCGTTGACGATCGGATCGAGACAGATTTTCTTCATTTCGTACCAACATGGGTCGTAATCGATACTCTTTAAAGAAAGTGACCCATGATCCACAAAAGGGATTGCTTTGTGGAGTCGATCCAATATAATTATCCGAAGAAAAACCAAATTGATTGCCCACAAAAGATGAATGCATACAAGCCAATTCTTGGGCAAAGACATCCCAATACGATGCGATTGGCTTCCCCCTTTCAATATAGTCCATTAATAAATATGCATGTTGATAGGTCGTTCCCGTTTGAAGAATATGTGGTGTCCCAATCACATGACAAGCCGCAATGGCTTCAATTCCTTTTTTTTCTTGAATGAACATATCCAAATTCGAAATGGTATTCATTTTTATAAAATACATATCCTGTTCGGTTTTGACTTGATAAGCTTTATTGATATCACCACCCGCAACCGAATGATAAGAAAGAACCTTTTTATCCACAATTTTATCAAATTCAGACATAAAATGCCTCCTTTTCTTCCAATTATGCCACTTTCCTTTCTTTCTATTTATCATTGATTATAATACAAGTAAAGAAAAGGAAGATACATACCAATGGGAATGTAAATTCAATTTCAAAGTAGAAAGGAGAATATCTCAATCGATGCGATTTGATTTTAGTACAAACAGATTTATTCAATAAATGGTCCTTACAGAAATGTATTAAATATTGTAAGGACCATTTAT
>NZ_JAXDRQ010000050.1:0-2735 GCF_034090965.1 Absicoccus sp.
GTTTGTGGTGTACCATTCTTATCACCTATCCTAGGACCAGGTGCTGTCATTGCACAGACCGTTGGTGTCTTGTTGGGTGAACAATTTGCACAACGAGCTATTCCTCTGCAATATGCATTGCCAGCTTTATTTGCGATTGATGCACAAGTTGGATGTGACTTCGTTCCGGTTGGATTGTCTTTGGGCGAAGCGGAACCAGAAACCATTGAATATGGTGTGCCAGCTGTGTTGTATTCGCGTTTGATCACAGGTCCTGTTGCTGTCATCATTGCGTTTATCTTCAGTATTGGTATGTATCCAGGTCTATAAGATATGTTTGGAGGTCTTCGACCTCTTTTTTTTATAGAAACAATCAAAAATGTGAAGTATAATCACTTATGTCGCATAAAAGTGAACAAATGTGTAAATGAAAAAGATGATTTTTTTGCTTATACATATGTGCATGAATAGCATTTGACTGCTCGTAATAATCTTGTTTTCAACAGTTAAAAAAAGATGAGCATATAGTCTGTGATGAAGGGCTGAATGCTCATTTTTTGTTGATCCAAATATTGTATGGAATTCATTATCCTTTTCAAAATCGAAGTTCTTGCAATCGAAATAGCGAACGAATGTATCGTGTTTGATGGTGGACTGGAACAGATACTTAAGATAAGGATCATAGGGCTCACCGAGTATATCTAAAGAGAGAAATCAAAGGTCCTGTACAAACCGTAGATATTTCTCAGGATGCGCAGCTTTTCCGGGAGATGGTCAATACCCTATTGATCATGTTTGGATCATAGACAATCTTATGCCCGTTGCAGACTTGATCAAAGAAAGATAGAGATTGAGAGCCAAGTAGATTTTATTGAGACAAAAGTAGCCGACGTTTCGACAAATAGATCTAGGAATTTTGTTTCCATGACTTACGATCTTTTCATCGAAATTGCGGGCGATCGTATATTACGTTTTTTCATGGTTTATTTGACCTTCTGTTTGGCGTAGTCCAGGAAATCATTGGTAATCTTCCATAATTGAGAATGCTTTCCAATACGTGTAACATTCTTGATAGTCACTTTTCTGCCGTTGCGAATATCGACCTGAATAAAATAGGTGGAATCCTTTGATTTGTGATCATTGTTCCATTTCATGATGAGTTCCTCCATAACCGTTATATGAGAAATGTAAAACACCATACAACAAATAAATTGAATAGTTTGACACAAAAGCGCAACTAAGCCTCTTTATTAACTTGTATGAATTATTAAGTATAAAAAATCGCTCAAAATTTACAAAAGTAATTATAAAAGATATTAAAAATATATTAAAGACAATATAAACATGAAATAAATAATTAAATGTAAATATAAAAGTGCTTTTTTATTGACTTTTATAAACATCGCCACATATAATGAAATTGTAAAAAATGTCGGCCAACATTTTACTACTACTCAATTCATAAAAGGAGAAGAGGAAAAAATATGAATGCGATTGCTAGTGTAGCCCAAGGCTTCATTGGGCTGTTTACAGCTGGTGGTCAAACCTTTACAGGTTGGGTCACTGGTATCATTCCACAAGTTGTTTGTTTGCTTACGTTTATGAACTCGATCATCAAATTGGTCGGAGAAGAAAAAGTTGAAAAATTCGCTAGAAAGCTAACAAGTATTGCTATTTTACGTTATACCTTGTTCCCACTGATTGCCGATATGTTCTTAGGAAACCCAATGGCTTATTCGTTTGGACGTTTCTTGGATGAAAAATACAAACCAGCCTTCTATGATTCGGCGGTTTCCTTCTGTCACCCAATCACAGGTTTGTTCCCACATGCCAATGCCGGTGAATTGTTCGTATTCATGGGAATTGCGGAAGGTGTCAAGAAAGTCGCTGGAAGTTATTCCGATTTAGCGGTACGTTATTTCATCGTTGGTCTGATCGTAATCGGTATTCGTGGTATCGTAACGGAAAAGATTTATTTTCGTTTAGCAGGTATCAAGAAATAGGAGGATTGGATCATGGCATATAAAAATATTAAGATCACAAAAGGTAGTGCTGGATTTGGTGGACCATTGATCATCGAACCCAATGAAAAAAAGAATAAAGTATTGTGTGTAACCGGTCAACAAATCAGTCCTGTAGCGAAAAAGATTGCCGAAATGACAGGCTGTGAATTGGTGGATGGCTTTAAGACAACCGTTCCCGATGATGAAGTGGCAGTCGCTGTTGTCAACTGTGGTGGTACGGCACGTTGTGGTGTCTATCCAAAGAAACGCATCATGACCGTCAATGTCGAACCGGTTGGAGCCGTAGGCCCATTAGCTATGTATATCACACCAGATATCTATGTATCGGATGTCAAAGAAAGCAACTTATCGTATACCAATGAAACGAATGCTTCAACAGCGAAGACAGCCGAAGAAGAATTAGCAGCTGCTGATGGTCCAAAGACCAAGGAACAAGCGAAAGCCGAAATTGCTGTTGCACAAGAAGAAAATAAACCAGGTGTCATTACACGAATCGGTATCGGGGTAGGACATGTTGTCAACAAGTTCTTCGCCGCTGGTCGTGATTCGATCGACATGATCATTCGTAATGTATTGCCATTCATGGCCTTTACATCGACTTTGTTGGGTATCATTTCTGCCAGTGGATTGGGAAATATCATTGCGCATACCATCAGTCCAATGTGTTCGACATTGCCAGGATTGTTGGTCATCTCGATTGTTTGTGGTGTACCATTCTTATCACCTATCCTA
>NZ_JAXDRQ010000051.1:0-2096 GCF_034090965.1 Absicoccus sp.
GCTTTTTGACCAATCGCCACATAAATACATTTCACATTGGTATCCATTTGATTCAAAATGGTATCGATCGCGATTGCGGTCTTTCCCGTTTGACGATCGCCAATGATCAACTCACGCTGACCACGACCAATAGGAATCATAGAATCAATGACTTTTAGACCCGTTTGTAGGGGAACCGAAACACTTTTACGCGTAATGACACCAGGTGCTACTCGTTCAACCGGACGCGTCTTGTTGTATTCGATTGGCTCTTGCCCATCAATCGCCTGTCCTAAGGCATTGACAACACGACCCAATAAACCATCGCCAACCGGTACTTCCACAATGTGACCGGTTCGCTTTACAGCATCGCCCTCTTTGATATCGGGGTCTTCTCCCAACAAAACGACACCAACATTTTCTTGTTCCAAGTTCATGACCATGCCATACACATCATGAGGAAACAGCAACAATTCACTCATCATCGCATTGCGAAGACCATAAACGGTCGCAATTCCATCACCAATACTGATGACCGTGCCACTTTCTGTCATTTCTAGATTCTGGTCGATATTTTGAATTTGGGCTTTGATCAGTTTACTGATCTCTGCGGGATTTAAACTCATAGTACCACCTCTAGCTTTTCTTAATTTGTTCTTTCATTTCATTTGCCCTAGCCAACACCGTATTGTCTAGTACAAAATCGGCCGTTTGAACTTTCAATCCAGCAATCAACTTTGGATCCACTTTCACATCCAGTTCAACCGTTTTATGCAAACGCTTAGACAAGACCTTCTTTAGATCTTCGACTTGTTTAGCATCTAAAGAAGCAGCCGAATAAACTTCGACCATCTCAATATGATGATACTTGTCATAACATTTCTTATAGGCTTGATAGATTTCCGGAATATATGCACACAAATCATGTTGATTCAACACACGAAGATAACGAAAAACAACAGGATCCACGGCTTTTTCAAAGCACGCCGAAAGAATTTGTTCCTTCTGTTCTCGCTTGATTTTCGGATGTTTCAAGACTGCAACCAGTTCTTGATCCGACATCCATACACTCGCGCACGCTTTCAACTGATCTAAATAGATGGCATCTTTTTGGGATTCGATACCAATTTCAAATAAAGCCTGTGCATAGGGCATCATATCTATCATTGTTGATCTCCTGCCTTAGCCAAGAAATCATCCACAAACTTGCGCTGTGTGGATTCATCCATTTCCTTATCGACCAACTTTTTCGCGGCTTCAATGGCGACATCGCTGATTGCCTCTTTCATTTCATCCTGCGCCTTCAAACGATCTCGGTCTATATCTTCCTGCGCCTTCGCTTTGATACGGGCAGCTTCCGAATTGGCTTGATCCAAGATTTCTTTTTTCTGTTGTGTCGCATTGGCACGCGCCGTCTCAATGATCACATGCGCATCTTGTCCCGCATGTTGCATCTGTACATCGTACTTTTCTTTTTGTGCCAACGCCGCTTTTTTCAAATCTTCACTCGAATCAATATTGCCCTGGATCAAATCTTGACGCTTCTTCACAAAAGCTAAGATCTTATCCCAAAAAAAATGTTTCGCAAACAATACAATCAAGACTGTGGAGATCAATGTCATGACCATATCTTGCAGATTGATACGCAGGTAGTTCGCTACGTTAAAATCAATCATAACACCTATGCCGCCTTAACAAAGATCAAAAGAATCGCAATGACCAAGGAATAGATACCTGTAGTTTCGGCTAAGGCGATACCTAATACCATGGTTGAGTTGATCTTGGATTGTGCATCCGGATTACGACCAACAGCTTCCGCACCACGACTGGCCGCAATACCTTGACCAATACCAGGGCCTAAACCTGCTATCATTGCTATACCAGCTCCTAAAGCTGACATACCTAAAATAAAATCGTGACCTGAAATTCCTTGCATTTAAAATTTCTCCTTTCAAATTTAATTTTCTTCTTGTCCCATACCCATTGCAATGTAAATCATTGTTATCATTGCGAATATGAAAGTTTGCAGTACACCTGAGAATACATCGAAGTAGATGTGAAACCATGGTGCTACTATTGGTGTAAGTAAATTACTTACGTAACCTAGCGCAGCATAT
>NZ_JAXDRQ010000052.1:0-48697 GCF_034090965.1 Absicoccus sp.
TGATTGTAATTGATTCATAGATTAGCCCTCCTTTGCGCCGCTTACGATTTCGTCAACTTCGGCTTGTGTAAGTCGTCCAGCCTTGACGAGCATTTGAAGCATGCGCAGTGTCCAGTACTTTGGATAGTATAGTTTTGCCATCTGATATACGGTCATACTAGGCACCTTCTTCCGTGTTCGAGTCCACACCGGACATTGCTTTTAAGAAGTCGATATCCGCTTTCATCTGTCCGATATCGATATTAAGCGCCATGATCTGATTTAAGATCTCGTCTTGCTTGTCTTGCTTCTTTTCTTCTTCTTTGGCCTTCGCCTCGGCCTCGGCTTGCGCCTTGGTATAAGCGTCGTATTGAGTCTGGTCAAAGGCTACATGTAGCTTTCCTTCGGTGTCGTAGGAAGCCTTATAACCTTCTAATTTGTCAAAAGAAAAAGTGCTATCATCTAGCACTGCTTCGTTGTTGGTTGCACTTGTGTATGTAGTCGATACGGCCTGTACGTGGCCTGTATCGTCCCTATTGATGTAGATAGTTGTAGACATATAATTTCCTTTCTTATTTCGTGTATTCTGCGATGATCATGAGCCATCTGGATGATTGCGCGCCCCAGGTGTCGCTACCAATAAATATAAAACCATTATTAGCGGATGAGTACTCGATACTTGATCCTTTTCCGCCGCTTCCGACACGCGTAAAGGGTATGTGTCCGCCATCTGAACCGCAAAGATAAGCGTAGATTCTTGTGATCTCGCTAAAGCTTGATCTTGCGAAGCTTTGTACTACGGCACCATTAGATAGCGCCTTATTGGTCACCTTAAAGACGCGTCTATATATCGGCTTTCCATCAACCCATGTGGACCCGGTATTGGTTTCTGCATACGAGTAAGTCATATCTTTGTCCGTCACTAGATTGTAGGCGGTCGACTGTGTCTTGGTTTTTAGCATCCAATCACCGCCTTTTGGATCAATCTAAGTAGGGCTCTAATTACCCCCCCCGAAGTGATCCAGGAACCTGTCACGATACGCTCGATAGCGCCAGTTGTGGTTGTAAACATACTAACATCTCCGGCCTTACTGACCATGTATTTTCCATCTCCACTCCTACTGCTTCCGGCGATGCCTAAGTAGTATATCTGTTGCTCCACTGTAGGCCGAAACCCATCTGGTATGGTGAGCATCACAGAATTGTAACCGTTTTTTGGCATGTTACCGATTTTCTTAAACTCGGCATTTACGACGCGTCCGCTCTTGTATAGCGTAACTGTCAAGCCGTTACCGGATACGGTAGCAGTCTGCACATCTAGATCAGTATCAGTTAGTACCTTGTACTCTTTGGAGTTAGCTTTAGTGGTTAGCATGCTAGCACCACCTTTCTGCGAGGTGCCAGCCAACTAAGAATCTTAGCCAGTGACCCCCCCCCGATTTACACCGACGACGGCATCAATTTGGCACCCATTGTTAGCAGATGCGTTAACCCACTCTGCTATATCGATACGCAAAGAAGTACCGGACGATGTGATCTGCAGTGAGATGGTGCGATTGACAGTGGCCGGTGCTAGGGTATACCAATTCCCATGGTAGTATTTTGCCACACAAATCACGTTTCTTTTTCCGCCTGGCGCAAAAACGTAGATCAGTAGGTAGTCGAAGCTTGTCGGATCTTGTGTACATGTAATATTGTGCCCATAGTCGACGGATTTGTGGCTTCCGATCACCACCTCTTTGATGTCTTTCTGCTCCACCAGATTGTGGATCATGCTATTCATTTTTGCGATTATCATTAAGATTCCTCCTCGAAGATCATTACCGTAGTTTCGCCGGCAAGTACCGACTGCTTCCACGCATTGAGCGTATCCACCTGAGCTTTGTATGGTTCAAGTGCCGCTACCTTATCCTGCAGTGCTGTGATATAGTTGGCCAGTTTGCCAGCCGTATCGCCGTCAAGCGAGTTCTTGATCGTGGCGAACCAGTCCGTAAAAATACCTTGATTGGTTTGGATGAACTCGGTTAATTGATTGGCGTATGAGTCGGTCGGTATCTTGGTCAGTGTATCCACGCACAAGCCGCAGTACTTGCTATTAAGTCGCGTATCGACGATATTGGCTTGTGTGATCTCTCCGGCATTGGCTGGTACCAGGAAGTAAGCCAGTATGATCTCATAGATGTTGGTCGTACGCACCGGTGTAGGCGTTACGCCAGTACCGACGACATACTTAAGCGTACATGAGTTCTCTTCTTTCGAGTATCGCACGGCGATATAGTCATATCGATCGGATGTATCCGCTACCTGTACCTGGAACTGCTTAAGCGTATCTGTCCAGTACATCAGACCGCCTGTCTTCTCTGTCGATGTATGCAGATAGGCCTGACCAGGATTGACACTGACGATCATACCGCCGGCGGCACTGACCGAGAAGTCCGTGCCTGATATATTAAGGATGCCGGATTCCCGACCGACAAACCATCTTCGCAGATCGTCCGCCAGGTACTCGACATCGTTTAGTGGAAAGGCATTTGCCATCCTATCCCTCCTCCGTAGTTATATTTTTCTTTTTTAGTTCATCTTCATAATTCGAAAGCGTGATCTTGTACGACGGTCCATCGTCCTCCAGGATCTCATCGATGGCTGATATCCGGAAGCGTTTAGATATGCCGTACTTTACAGATTTGACCGGTATCACATCGCCTAGATCGTAGTCTTTACGGAATACAAAGAGCGTATCCCCCGAGCTTATATCCGCCGTGAATTCACGGACCGCGGCACACTCTTCTAATTTTTCCATACCACGTTTGATTGCGTTATTTTTGTACTGCTCTGCGGTATAGGTATGCTCGACCTTCTTATCATCCTGATAGGTCCATGAAAGGTCACGAGCATCCACATACAGCTCTTTGATTGGTCCGCCATTGGACACGTCGACCTTGTACACGAGTCTTTCCTCGCTCTTGCCTTGACATGCAACATAGGCGTAATTCTTGTAGCTCGATATGTCGTCCAGATAAGACTGTGTAACAATATTCCCAATCTCATCGGAAAACTTAACCGTGTCCACGATGCCACGCTTGTACAACTCGATGACATTCATGACGCCATCCTTGCGGACCATCCGGAAGCCAAGGCCTGTAGCCTGGCAGATCGTCTCGAACGACTCACGCAGAGATTTCCAAGTGGTATCTATACCGTCTGTTATCTTTTCTTCAAGACCTTTTACATCTGCCGTAGTGATCTCAAGCCCACGCTTGTTATCGTTGACAAGCTTATACAGACCTGTCTCGACGGTCGTGATCGTAACCGTGTTCGGGTTGATCCGATCATCCAGGTTGTTAAGATACCCACGCACCTCTATATCTTCTTCTCCGGACGATGATACGTCCGGGAACACGTAGGTTATGAAACCTATCTCACTTGTATCCTGATTGACCAGTCGATTTTCTGTATTTAGTAGTTTGATGTTTGTTTCCGTTCCTTTTGCGTGGATCTCAAAAGTACCTGTCTCGTTATACTTCCGGTTCCACTGGATGGATGTAGTGTTTTGGAGGATGTCTACTTTGACACCCTCTTTATCATAGATTGCTATTTCCATGCTACTCACCTACATACGTATTCGAGAAGCTTATCGTACAGTATAGATTACCGATATTAGAGACCGCATCAAAGCGGACCGCATTGCTTCCCTTGTCCAGTACGAAAAAGTTAGAGTCATCATCCATCAAGTAATAGATGTTCTTCTCGATACCATTTGATATGAGCTTGCAATATCTCTCATTCTCATAAGTTGATACGAGAAGCACATCGCCTTCGCCCATCTCCAGGTTCGGAAACTTGATGTTTTCCTGTGTCAGGACCTTCAGAATCTCGGGTCCTTTCACATAGCCCGTTGCCTCGAAACGTGCCAGGAATCCGGTCTTGTCTGAACCTTTATTGACTGCATAGGTCAATTGGTTGACGTCCCTTGACCCAACCTTCCACGGCACTGTATTCGAGAAGGACCGCTTAAACTTGAAGCCACTGCTGTACGTAACGAAAGCTACGATTGACTCCTTGTTATCACGCCAGTATGGATACGATGCATAGAGCACAAACTGGAACTTCTTGTATACTTCCTGGTCCTCGGATATCTCCGGACTCTTCTTGACCTGACATTTGATGTAGTGATCTACATCGGCTTCCTTGTCAACGACCCGAAAGATCAGATCGTTGTCCGGAAGGAGTGTATCCAACAGCTTACGCCGATTAGCGTACGAGCTTTTCATATCGCCTTCCAGTGTTATTTCTCTTCCTTCCACAGAAGAGGCGGATATCGTAGTTCCTACGGCGTGGATGGTCTGAGATTCAGAAAAGGACACATTGTTGACGCCTAGGCCCTCGATGTTGGTCAATCGAAAAGGGTCGCCGACGTTAAAGCTTATCTCGACTCCATAGGAGTTAGTTATGTACCACTCTCTCATCGCTTATTCCACTCCATTCTTCGTAACGCATTTTTCATTTCTGTTGCTTGTTCAGACGGCTTTAAAGGCCCCGTAGATGTGAAGTAATTCGTTTGGTTGTAATTGGTCGTCGTACCTCCTGACGTGCCATAGGCGCCTGCCAGGCGTGGCACTGTGGCGCTTCCAACAAAGTTATCTATGACTGTTCGAGCCGATTCTTTCAACTGGCTCAGTCCGCCATCAAGCATCAGTCCATTGATCGTATCTTTCAGTCGATTCTGTGTATCTGTGGCACTGGATACGGCGCCTTGTACCATCAGTGCAGCGCTCTTCTTAACGTCTCGGATGCCGTCCAGGATACCATAGGCATATCCTTTGGAAGCCCAGATACCGATATCGTTCCTAAATAGCTTGGATGGTGAGTGCGAGTCTTGTTCGTGTTTTGCGGCAGCTGCTGCTTTCTGTACCATGGCACGTGCCGCGCTAGCGACATATGACGTACCTGCATTGATACCTCTTGCATAGCCTTGCGCTGCTTGCAGACCTGCGGACTGGAACTCTCCGGACCCTTGCACAGCCGATACAGCCGCGTTCTTAAGACCGGATGCATTCGATCGTGCATTGCCTCGACCGCTTCCTAATCCTTGTGCATAGGCATTACCTGATTGCGATCCCTTGCTTCTAAAAGAACCGCCTGTTAAGGCCGTCTGTGCCAGTTGCTTTAGCTTGGTTGCAGACGAGGTTGATACACCACCGGATGCGGCTAGACCGGATCCATACTGGCCACCAGAAGCGGAACCATTCGCAAAGAATGCGCCTCCGGATGTACCTGTTAAGGCCATCATCATTAATGCGGAAGCCATCGACAGAACGCTGCCACTTGCAGACCCGATACCAGATCCGTATTGACCGCCGGACATGGATCCATTTGCGAACATGCCACCTGTATCTGCCGTTCCCGACAAGGCGGAGTTCTTAAGACCTAGTGCGTGCATCAGTACGGTTCCCGCCGTAGATCCAATACCGGATCCATAGTTATTGCCTAGCGCCATACCTAATATGGACGTAGTGCCGTCATCCGTCATGGAAGTCTTGGCGGCGGTCTTAAGGTTAAGACCCTCGGCCTGTACGCCTGGAATTTTGGCGTGCATACCTGTCTGATAATGTGTTGATGTAGATCCGCCATTGGCCTCGGCATTGGCATCGATATCCGCTTGTGCATTGTCTAGCGATGAGTTGATCAATGCTTTTAGCTCCTCGATGCTTGTAGGCATCTTGATCTTGCCGGACAGGATACCTTTGACGATATCGTCTGGAATCTTTTGACCGTCCACCTCGGCATTTGGTGCGAGGTTATCAAGCTGGATCAATTTCTTAAGTTGTTCGACGCTCGTAGGCACCTGATATGTGCCGTTCATGATACCTTCACTTACGCTTTGCGGTATATCGATACCGGCCTTTTGAGCTTTCTGTGCGATGCCATCGAAGCTGATCAGGTTCTTTAATTGCTCGATGCTTGCAGGTACGGCATATGTACCGTTCATGATGCCTTCGCTTACGCTTTGCGGGATGTTGATGCCTGCTTCTTTAGCTTTTTGCGCGATCGGATCGAAGTTGATCAGGTTTTTCATCTGATCCAGAGTCTGAGGCAGATCATACATGCCCGACTGGATTCCTTTGATGACAGATTCCGGTATCTCGATACCCGCTTCCTGTGCCTGTTGTAGTACAGACTGGAAGTTGGCTGTTTTCTGTTGGGCATCTGCAGAAGAGTTAGCGTATTCTTCCAGTTTCTTGTTCAAGCCTTCGATTTGATTCTTATACTCTTCGACTTCTTTTTTGGACTTCCCTTGTGTCTCTTTGGCTTTGATTAACTTTTGTTCGGCCTTTTCGAGTGCCTGGCCCTCTTCGCTATACTTGCTAGCGATATTGCCAGACGCATCTGTAGCCTCTTTTTTCGCCTTGTTGTACTGCTTTTGTGCTTTTTCTACGGCCGCCGTATTTTTTTCATTTTGTTTATTGGCATCGGCTAGATTTGTCTCTGCTTTTGCCAGATCTTTAGCAGATTGCTTTGCTAGTTCTTGATATGCCTGTGCTTTGGCCTGTTCCTGTAATGCCGCTATATTCGCATAAATGGCACTCGTGGATTGATTGAGCTTATCGGTATTTTCATCGTACGACAAGTTGAGCCCAGGCATTACCGCATTCAGGTCGTCGATGTACTGCTTTAGCAGTTGCTTCTCGCCAGCAGATTTATGCTCTTTGCTCGCCAGTGTCTCAATCTTTGATGCCAGTACAGTAGCTTTGGCACTATTGTCATCCAGCGTATTCAGCTGTTCCTTTGCGGCCTTATTATGGGATTCCAAAGTGGCCGTGAAACTCTTATGCTTCTGGATCAGGGCATCCGTCTTCTCTGCATTTACATCCTTTTCTTTATTGGATATTTTTGTAATCGCCACATAAGTAGCAACTGCTGCGGTCAGACCAACGATACCAACCGTTAATGCCGTAGGTGATAGACCCATGGTCGCCAATCTAAAGAGCTCTGTAGCTTTAGTTGCTAGGCTCATATCGGCGGTCACTGTAGTTGAGAAGAGCGATATCACGGCTCTTGCCTTGTTGAAAGTTCCGGCTATAGCGGCGCCTTTCTTGACCGCGATCATTGCCGTGCCAATACCTGCTATGGCACTGGCCGTTGCCTTACCATGCGATATAAACCAGCTAAAAGACTTGATTACGATCGGTATAGCTTTGGTGAGGCCTTTGACGCCTACACTTACGACCAAGCCCATCGCATCGGCCACTTGTGTGAAACTGTCCGCTAGTTGACCGTTCTGCATGGATGCCGTCAATTCATTCAGGCTCTTGATCGAGGCCTTTACGGCTTCTGTTAGAGGGCCTTTGAGCTTGTCATAGAAAGCTATACCTAGACCTTCCAGTGAGCTTTTCAGGATCGTGAATTGACCTTTTAGGTTGTTGTTCATGGTATCGGCCATCTTTTTGGCCGAACCGTCACAGTTATCAATTGAGTCTTTTAACTTTTTATAGTCCGAGTCTGATGCATTGACGATTGCCAACAGTCCGGACATGCCTTCCTGTCCGGCAAGGGTCGCCGCGTACTGTGCTTTCTGGTCCGCCGTCAATCCGGAGAAGGATGACCGCAGTTCCGTCAACACCTGGCCAAAAGGCTTCATGGAGCCATCGGCGTTGGTCAGCGAGATATGCAGTTGATCCATCGCGGCTGCTACATCATCCGTAGGCTTGGACATCCGCGTAAGTATGGACCGCAGGGCCGTACCTGCTTGCTCGCCCTTGATTCCAGAGTTGGCCATCAAGCCAATGGCTTGTGCTACATCCTCGACCTTATAGCCTAGAGCTCCGGCCACTGATGCAACATATTTGAAGGTCGCGCCCATCAATCCGACATTGGTGTTGGAGTTAGATGATGCGGCCGCCAGTACGTCCGCAAAGTGTGCCGAGTCTGATGCGGCTAGACCGAATGCGGTCAACGCGTCCGTTACGATATCGGAAGTAGTGGCCAGGTCCTCACCGGATGCAGCCGCCAGGTTCATAATTCCTTCGATACCGCTTAGCATGTCACCAGTCTTCCATCCGGCCATGGCCATATACTTCATGGCCTCTCCGGCTTCCGTAGCACTGAACTTGGTTTTGGCGCCCATCTCCAGAGCCTTATCGCGTAGAGCCTGGAAGTCCTTGCCAGTAGCACCGGATATGGCTTTGACTTCGCTCATGGCGTAATCGAAATCAGTACCAACCTTGAGTGCATAGCCGGACATTGCCACCAAAGAAGCACCAGCTACTTTAAGACCTGTCTTCGCGGCTTTTCCAATCTTGCTTACGCCACTGGAGAAGCCTTTTTCATTGATGTGAGTATCAAAAATTAAGGACCCATCTGCCATATGCTGTCACTTCCTTTCCTTACCATAGAGCGGCGCCTATATCTGTATCATCAATCGGCGCATGAGGCAGTGCGATCATACGCTGTATCCGCTTGATCTGCTTGCGTTGCTTTCTGTCCTTGATATCACTCAATTTAATATTTCGGAATCGCACACGCTCTTTGAGCTCACTGTCTCCGCTCATTGCGTTCAATAGGATATTGAACCGCCACCAGTGCAGATCATCGATGCTCATCAGGTCGATGCCATAGAACTCCTGGAAGGCGGCTATGATATAGTCCGCATCCGCCGTGTAACTGAAGGTCTCTTTTTGCTTGGATGTTTGCGCGTGCAGCTGTTCGCCGCATCGCAGAAACCACCCAATCTGTTGCATCAGTTCTTCGGCGTCCGTGCTCTCTGGCATACCCTCCACGAATAGACCTTCAATCAGAGCACCTATATCGTCTCTTGTATGACCCATGATTGCTTCGTTGATTTGTAGCCAGTACCGGAAGTCTGTGATGATCCGGTACTCTTTCCCAGATACGGCCAGTGTTGACGGCAGTTTCTGAGTTAGCGGGTTCATGTCAGTTCACCATTTTATCTTTCAAGAATTCGCTTAGATCTTTATAGGCTTTATCTAATTGTTTAGATGCTTCTACATCTGCCTCATTTGCTTCTTCACGTGCCTTCTTCATGAATTCGGTGTATGCGCAAATTGTGGTCGTGGTAAGCACGCGGTTACGCTTGCCGTTGAAGAGTTTATCAGATGTGCCGACGCCAAATACCGTATCAAAATATTGGTTCCAGGCCTCACAGTATAGCTTTGTTTGATCCCATTGAGTGATATTCGGTTTGTTTAAGGCCTTTTCCAGGCCCTTTTTATTAAGGGCTTCTTCGGCTTCATGGAAGCGCATGGTGTCATCATAATCGTTCCAATCAAATTCGAGCACTGCATCTCTGATTTTCCACTTGCTCATGGTTCTTTATCCTCCTTTTCAAAAAGTAAAAAGGATGAGCGCTTAGCCCATCCATCATATCTTTTTAAGCGCTTGTAGATTCCTTGCAGGTCTTCCAGTTATCTGAGGATGTGACGATGACATCCGTCGATACACCTTTGGACTTCAAATCACCGGAGTATGTGTAAGTGTTTTCGTCGTCTCCATCAGAGTCTGGAATTACCGAGTATTCACGCTTTTTGGCTTTGTACGAGTCTGCTTCTGTACCTGGCTGTGTGAAGTCAACCACGATGATCGTACGTACGGCATCGTCACCTACCAATTCGTTATCCGTGATCTTGACGATATCATCATGCACGGCGTTGCCTACGTATTGGTCAAACGCGTAAGAGTAAGATGGGCTATACCCAGTTACATCACTATCCTCACCAGGTTGATCCACGTATTTACGCGAGTACTCATTTGCGTTAGAGCTTTTCGACATTTCTGTGAATTTTGTCATGCGTGTATAAGTTCCATCGGTCGCACCGGCCACGGCCATAAAAGCGACCTTCTTATCACGAGTTACTAAGCCTTTTTTAGCTTCTGCCATTTAGTTATCCTCCTTTAATATTCCAGGTATGTTACCCGACATTGGATCTCGTATTTGGCCATACCTGTGCCATATACGTCAAAAAGGTACCCTGGTGCGAGTACCTCGATACTTTGGATATTCGGTATGTCGGGCAGATTACCGATATCATTCTGCTCATTTATCCACTTTTCAAGTTGCTCATAGAAGCCCGATGCACTGATCTGATCCAGTATATCCGAGGAGTATTGCTCCACGGACATGAAACTGAAAGGGTACTGCATAAGCTTCTCTCCATCCGTGTATCTCTTGATCACGGGACTGGCGTTGATCTGGCTTACGATAGCGTACTGTATCGCTTCATTGCCTAGATAGTCGATATTGAAAAGTCCATCTTTCAGATACGGGCATCCACAAAAGTAGTCCCGTATCTTTTCTAATTTATTTACCACTTCCAATGATCCGTCCAGCTCCTCTCATGATATGGTTCAGATTCTGTGCTTTCATTCGCTCAAACCATTTAGCGCCGCGTCGTGGTGCGCCGCTATAGGTTAGCGGTATGTTGGTCACCGTCTTAGGCGCATGTCCGATCATGACCTTGCCGTAGTACTGATAGCGCGCATATGGCGTACTGTATCGTACCCACCCATCACCAATTGATGATGCTCGCATGCCACTGCTTCGCAATGCCCCTTGGCGGAACGGTACCATAGGATCATTCAATCGGATGACCTCTGTATCGACATAGGTTTGTGCTACCTCAAAGCGATTGCTTGGATTATAAGTTGGATTCCATTTGAGCTCACCTTTGACCTCGCCACCTTTGGTGCGTATCACGATGGTCCGGTTCTCAAGAGGAATGTTAAAAGTACGTGTCATCAGGATCCACTCACTCTCACATGGTTGGAATAGCCGGATACGGAGTGCATGTTATAAGTCACCGATTGGACCTCAAAGCACTCCGGATAGGCCTTCTTGATATCTGCTATGGTCTTGCCATCGGTATCGACATTTCCAAGTACCATGTAGTCCGTCACCTTAATAGTCGGCGCAGTGGATCCGGTTGCTACCGGTATGCGTACGATCACAGCGTCCGCGCTTACCGCGGATTTGCCTTCGATCGTGACCTGGCTCTTACGGAACCACGAACCGGTTAGCACTTCCTTTTTATGGACATTGGTGCGTGTAGCTTTGTCATACACACTGTATACGTGTGTGATCACTTGATCAGTATCCAACATGCTACCACTTCCGATCGTCCCAATAAGGATCATAGCCGCTATACAGTAACCCTGTTGGCATCAGGTACTTACGTACCAATCTGTATAAATCGGCTTCCCGGCTCGCATGATCACGCTTCTCAAAAGTGACCGAGTGCCCGTCCGTGGTTTCACTTGCGATGCCGTCCGTCTGATTGAAGGCTTTGTCGAGGTCTTTCAAACGATCAGCCACACGATAGACACACTTTTCAAGGGCCCTATAGGCCGTTGGTTCCTGTGTCTCCATCTCGGACAGATTGTCCGGGATACGACCGTGGCAGTAACCACGCACCGTCATGATCGCATCATCCACATAGTAGTCATACTCCTGATGTGTCATCGGACTAAGGCTCGAGCTCTCATAGTTATCGTATGTAAGAGCCATCAGCTACACCTCCGATCTAAGCGGATGCTTTTTTCTTGACCAATACGGTTTCAGGTCGTGAAATCATATCGCCATAGCATTGACGTCCTTGTACGGCAGATGCACCGATATGTGCGCCGTCTTTCAAATCGTTGATCGCTACAGGTACCATCCACTCTGCTACATAGTGACAGAAAACATTGTTGCCCAAAATATATTGGACGTTCAGTTTGTCATCAATGTTGTCAGATTCATAGACATTGACACCGGCAATACGTCCAACCACACCGGACTGGATCACCGAGTCACCTAATTGCGACGCATGAATAAATTGATCGGATTTCAACAAGGTCGCATATGTGTCGTTGGTTACCGCTAACCACATTTCATTTACGTGGATGTGCTTCTTTTTTGCAGTCTGCACAGCATCCACGATGTCTTCATAGATATTGGATTTGGTCAATGCAGCAGTTCCGGATAGAGCAGTACCAGTGGTCGCGCATAAATTAACCAACTCTGAATCCAAGCTAACGCCCATCGAATATCCGGCAGAATCTAAACGATCGGCTACCAAGTTATCCGGTACGCTTTCTGCATCGAATCCATCAATCAATTCATTGACGTATTTGTCCTTATCGATTGGTAAGGTTTTATACGTCGTGCTTCCTTCAGATAATGTTCCACCTTTTGATTTGTTGTAATCGCCAACCGCTACTTCAGTATCACGTACTGGGATCTTTACGGCTCCGGCCGTTGGTGTCCCCTCATAGCGGGTGTTGAACAACCCGGCAAAGATGGAAGTAGCGCGTAATTTCGCTAATACTAGATTTGAATATCTTTCTTGTGGTGTGTGTGCCATCTTTTATCCTCCTATTTTTTAAGTCCTGGATTCAATTCGTAGAAGCGCTCTTCTACGCCGTCCAGGTCGTCAGACCCAGGTGCCCTTCCACCCATTGGTGCGCCTTTTCCTTTTGGCTTAGGGTCTGGATCTGTCAATTTGAATGCTTGTGGATCGGACTTCTTCAGGCCCTCAATAAATTCATCGGCGCCGACGAACTTTCCATCTTTGAATTCAAGATTCTTTTCATCGAAGGCCTCCATAGCGGCTTTCTTGGCCAAGTTGCTATTGAATTGGATCGTGCTGAAGTACATCCGCTTCGCAAAGTCTTTATCTTTTGCCGCCATATCTTTGTTGTACTTTGCTTCCCACTCACTCAAATCGCTTTGTAGCTTTGCTACATCGACACCATCATAGGCTCTGACCTTTTCAGTCAATTCATTGATCGTGTCATCCCTTTTTTGGACTTCCTTTTTCTGTTCTTCCAGTTTTTGATTCCATTCTGAAGTATCGGTACCATGCAATTTCATAATGGCATCAATCTGTTCACTGGTAAGTCCTTCGATCTTTTTTAGATCATCTCGTTTCATTTAAATATCCTCCATAACACTTTTTTAACACGGTTCGCTCCGCTCCGGTCGTTGCCTTTTAACGCCATACCGAGGGCATTTAAAAAAGACCTAAGCATTACTTAGATCATCATGAATAAATTTAGGTAGCTTTCGCTTCGGCGGATCTTTCACGTATATCGTCTCCTTTTCTGTCTTGCCGCAAAGAATACACGTACGTACTCTCTTTTCTGCTCTGCATTGTAGGTTATGATCATAATAAGATTTCTCAATCAATTCAGTATAAACATGTCTGCACATAAGTTTTGTCTCACTAAAAAAGCACACCGTTTCAGATGTGCTAATTAATTATTTCTGCAATTCCTTTTGCAAGATTTGCTGCTTTTTTCATCAGGCTGTTGTCTTCCAGATATTCAAGACCGTCAATTGTTATCTTGATGTTTTCAATACCAATCACGGTATTGTATTTGTCGCCAATATATTTTTTAACTTCGATACCATCTATATACCCTTTTTTAAGAAGCATTTCTAACAGGGCATCACGACGACTTGCAGAAATACCGAGTGTTTCAGGGCTCAATCTATCAACATCGAATTCAGGGTAATCCATTGATTTCTCTAGGATCTTTAGGATTTTATAGATTAATTTGATGCTTTCAGACATGGTTAATCCTTTACCGTAACCCCATCCATATTTGGGTCCACGATTTCAAACCCTTCTGGTGGATACAAATAGTCGTCATCAGAATCATCAACCACTCTGTACCAACCCTTTTCTATGGATATGACATCGTAAACTTTATTATGGGTGAGCATAAAAGAACTTGTTTTTCCCTTCCATTTAGCTTTCATTCCAACCACTCCTTGACTTTAAATTTTATTTTTCCTACGTCCCTATTTTGAAACCAATGCACTTCTGCATGTCTTGGTTCGCCATAGAAATCAATCAAGCCGAAGCCTTTCACATGTTGCCAATCATTAGGATTGCCACCAAATTGTTTGGACAATCCTTCTTTCACTTCATATTTTAAGCCCTTTGATACACCTTTTCCAGCAAATACTTCAATATTTTGTAAATGGGTGCCTTCTATAAAATGATAATAATCATCCGACTCAGAATCGTATATATCATAGTTCGACCATCTGGCACCTAGACTTACGGGTAGATGAATGTCCTTAAGTTTCCTTGTATCCGGAAAGGGATTTCCCATCTTACCAAGCCCGTCGGCATAGATGCGTTCTTTTTGTTGCTTTAGCCCCATCGCATCGCTAAATCTAGCGTACTCGCTCATTTGTACCCGATATCTGGCCTGTGTGGCCAGTATATCGGTTTCGGATCCACCGGACTCTTTCAGGATCTTGATACGCTCACGATAGGCACGCATGTTGGTCTCCATCTTGCGCATGCGTTGTGTCACTTCATATCCTGTATAAGACTTGCCGCCATACTCTTTTGGCGTGTCATTCTTCCACTCTTCGAGCTCGTTCTTAGTGTAAGTGTGCTTACTTAGTCCAGGTATCACCGGATAGTAGTTGTGGTAGCAGTTCGCGCCGAGAAGGCCCGTTACATCTCCAAGGCCACAAACTTCTTCAAGCTCTCGCTTGGTGTACCAACCGCCTTGCCATTCCGCATGCGTTGGACGTGCGTTGGCGTGCGCAGTAACCTCAAACATATCCGTATTAAGGTCCTTGGCCACTTGATCGGATATACTCGAGTTGATATCCGATAGGCTCGACATGACCGCACGTCTTGCTGCTACCGTAATGCGGTTGTGCCAACCAGTATCATAGTTGATCCACCTCACACCCGAGTTGGTCATCTCTGTTACGGCCTTGCGCAGAGTCGTGTTGTAGTCAAAGGCACCGGATGCAATATCTACATAACACTGATTGAGCTTGTTGTTAACATAATCAGTTAGCCTTACCGCTTTCAGTCCGGTATCTTCTTTTACGACAAAGCCAAGGCTGCGCGTCATGTTGGTGTAGTCATTGATCGTATTTCTTCGCTTCTGCTCTACGATAGCGCGCAATTGCGCATTGGCTACCCATGGCACAAAGTCCTTATTCAGATATTCATACATTGGCTTGTAGCGAATGTAGTCGGTCTTGATAGCCTCCTCATAAAGGCTATTGACGTAAGCCTCAGAATCACCGAGCGCGCTCTCTACGAGCTTGCGGATATCCGCATTGGAGTAGCCCATCAATTTGAGTTGGTACAGCTGCCAGTCTGCACTTCGTGTGATCACACTGGCGTCATGGATCCGCCTGGCCACATCAAGCATGATCCGTATCTCCAAATTCGCAAATATCTTTTCGGCGCCATAGCCATAAGACTCTAATGTGCTTGGGTCGATCATACTACTCTAGTACGTCCGCTTGCTGTGGCAGATTCTTGAGAGCTTCTTCAATGGATTCATTGCGCCATCTAGAACGATACTCTTCAGGTCGAAGTGTCCCATTGGCCAGGTCTGTCTGGTCATTCTTACGCTCGGTCTCCTTGTCTTCGATGATCGAATCATCAAAGTCAATTTGGATATCTTCATACTGGATATCTGTACCCATCAAATAGCCAATCGCGCGGATCATGCCACGGATAGCCGTATCCAGTGGCTTCTCATGCTTCTTCAGCGTTGAGTACATATCACTGTCTTCACTGATCACCTCAGTAGCCGTCTTGACTCCTTTGGTGGCGAATTCATATTGATTGGTGCCCATACCGCACTTCTCAGATAGCAGATTCAACAGGAACTGCAACGCTTCTTTTAGCTCACTGATCCGGAAAGAAGGACTGAAGTCATGAAGCTCGATACCGCCATCGCTTCCACCTTCGCCGACCATGCGTAGCACTTCTTCATTGTCGTCGATGACGTTGTGCTGATTGCCGTTGGCATCCATCGTGAATCCTTCACCGGCCATGAGTATATGTCGGCGTCCAGTGCGTACCTCAGAGTCAAAAGCATCAAAAGTCGTATCAATTTCTTTCAAGACATCGATTGCGTTCGCGTACACAGATATGCCCATCGGGTTATAGATATCCACATTATTGACCTGTTTTGGTTTCACGATCTGGAACAGTGGGATATCCGTATTCAGATAAGTCACAGGTTCCATCCCTTCAGGTAGCGGCAATTCATCGAAGGAACCGCTTGCCTTGATCTGTATCATGTGGTTCTCAATCTGATACATGCCTCTCTCATCCATCACATGCATCTGGATATACAGATAGTCACCGATGCTCTTATCGTGGCGTTGGGAAGCGAAGGCGCACTCTTTGATGCCTGTCGAATCCCAGGACAACGGGTAGATCATATTGGCCATTATGTAATCGATGAAGATTTCATCGTCCTTCATGTACTCCAAAAAGGCCCCACTTCCTAAGGCGCAATACTTCTCACACAGTTCATTGGTGTTCCCTTCAAAGTCATTGGCATCCAGTATCTCATGGATGCGTGTATTGACGGCCTCGGGCTCAATAGCAATCTGTACTTTTTCATTCATCAGCAGATTGGCCCATGTTTCGCACACTGTCTTCGCCATCCCTAGTGACTTGATGACCCTGGACCTCACAGTCACGCCATTCCAGTACTGTGTCTTGTGGTTATCATCCAAGCTATTCATGTACCAGTCCATCCAGTTCTGTATGGTCTTGTAATACTCGGCATCGACAGTGTCATATCCAAGCTTCTTCAAATATGCACATACACCGGACGATGTCTGTTTGGCCTGTTCGTTCATTCCTTGTCCTCCCTTGCTAAGTACGGCAGCATGCGCTTCATGGTGCGCCACTGTCCCATGACCGCGTACCGGATCGCATCCATCGCGTGGTCATGCTCTTTGATTGGTTTTTCAATTCCTCTGTCTATTGAATCCGGATCATATCCGTAAAGATAGAATTCGGATTCTGCATTCTTCTGCTTATCACATAAAAAGAGTGCATCGTAGCTTAACAGCTTCTGCACTCGGTTGATTCCTTCAGTCACCGTGTTATCGGCGTTTCGTAATACTATCTCCGGACATATCCGCTTGATCTCCTCCGCCAAGCCTTTGGCAGACGGGTCAATATAAACGTATACACGCTTTCTTCCATGTGTCTCATACAAAGTATCAAGCATAGCACGAAAGTCCTTAGCGTAATCGCTAGGACTCTTCTGCCGTCCGGTATCACGGCCGGAATAGTAATATTCATCCAGGCCTTGCATTCGTTTATTGGTCATATCCAGGCCAAACACTTGATAGGTGGTCGCGTTCATCTGTCCATAGTCGACCCCGATCGCATAGTAAGCATAGCTATCCGCAGAGCCTATATGTCGGATGTGTCTGTTTGGATCAAACATGTAATAGATCAGGTCATCGATACCGACCGCCTCACCAAGCCATACCCATCGATACATCTTGTTATCGACATCGGCCATCTGATTGGCCGCATCGATAAGCTTTTGACCCAGCCACTCGACCGGTACATCCTTGTAGCTTGAATGGATGTGGATGCAATCGGACCGCTTTTCCATCATGCGCACCCATTCATTGACCGGCGCCTTTGGGTTTTTCGGTGGATTGAAAAGATAAAGCATACGGAAGAAGTTATCATTGCCACGTACGAAGGTAGCTTCAATGTTGGATAACTCCTCGGCGCCTTCTCCTTTATCGAAGAATTCAGTCAGCTCATCCAGTACGACCATGCGGATGCTTCTTTCTTCATCGATCATACCTTTGGTGTCGTCGATAGAATCGGATCCAGTAAAGTAGATCGTGTTCCCATTTCTAAGATATGTCATCTGCATCGGGCTCTTTGTTATTTTGAACTGGCTCTTTTTAAGGCCAAGCCTTTGGATCGCTCGGATGCACTCTTTATAGACTGTCTTGCGCAGTTTGTTATGGTGCTTGCGCATGACCACGACCGCTGTGTCCGGTTCTGCCACTATTAGGTAATCGGCCAGTATGGCCATACAGCTCGATTTGGTTCCGGCGCGACCGGACGTGAGTATCTGATGCATATGCGTCTTATCGTTGACCAATGGAAGATACTTAGGAATGAGAATATCTGACAGCCTAACCGTCTTCTTCCGGTGCGTCATTGATGATCACCACCTCATCGTGTACATCTTCCACCTGGTTTGCATCGAACATACCGAAGCGCTTGCCAAGCAGTTCCGCGGCTCGGATCCTGTCTTTCATAGAAACCTGCTTTCGGACGATCTCGTTATGAAAAACGCCTTTGCCCTCGCCAACGGATGCGACGACCTCTTCTTTATGCTCGCCTCGCATCGTTTCAGATAGGAACTCTTCCACGTCCAGTACGGTCGCGATGCTTTCTCTCTGTCGTTGCTCATGGAATTCTTTAATAGCAGTTTGAATTTCAACATTCTTCAACAATCTTTGACCAATAGAGTAGGCAGTGCGCTCCGAGTATCCGGCTCTTATAGCGGCTTTGGTTGCATTCATATCTCTTAGCCACTCAAGCACGAATCGCTCTTGACGCTTATTCATTCTACCGACTCCTTTCGTCTAGGCACGTAAAAAAGCAGAGGCTTTGGTGCTCTCTGCTTCGTGTGCTTATCATACAGTCCTCTTTCCTTAGGACTTCGTACGATATCATATTACCACATCAAACCGGTTCACCGAGGGAACTCTTTACGATTCCACCCCGAAGACGTACTTTATTATTCTGTTTTTTCCTATTTCTTTGATGGCATCATGCGCTTCCTTAACCGTATCAAAGTAAATTAATCCTTGATACATTGTATTACAATAATACACCACGTTAATTCCGTCACAGTAATAAATGCCGTAATTATCACCGTCAAATTTAAAATTTCTTCTTCCGCCTAGCCTAAGCATCTCAGTCTCAATCTTACGGCGTTCAACTTCAAACTCTGCTTCTTCTTTTGTCAAGAAAATATTCCCAATTTTTCTAAAATCGTTGTCAATATACATGTTATTCCATGTTGCATTCATCACTTCGCCATCGATATCAATTAAATAATATGTATCGTCTTTTTTTAAGTCCCATACGGTTTTAGGTTTCTCGATATATAATTCTAATTTTGATTCTGGTCTTGACCATGTTAAGCCATCACATTCAAGATCATACCAATATTCATCATAATCAAAACCATAACTGTTAATATTTATTAAAGTGAAGATTGTACCATCTTCGATATCTCTTACTTTTTGTCCTTCTTTGAATTTAGGGTCTTTGATTTGCATAATTGTTATGCCACCTCCTAGATTTCATGATATCTAACACTCGTAACAAATGGGTCCTTATACAGTGTACCCATCGCTTCAATCAATTCTTTGAAATTGCAAAATTTTACGTACGAATCTTGCAATGTTTCAGTTCCGATTTTTTTATTATAAATAATCAAATAATGTCTTCTATAATCCATGATTTTCTACCTCAACATAACTTTCTGATCTCTTGCCTAAGATGCTTATACATGCCTCGCTTGCTATAGCCGTACTTGTAGGCCACATCGTATGAATGCTTTCGGTAGATGTACAGGTCCCACAGGATATTTTGATCCGCCAACGGCAGTAGTTCCGTCCACCGCAGATCAAGCAGTCGCTTCCTAAAGTGTTCAAGCTCTGCCTCCTTACTGGATATGACCTCATACAAAGCCAGTGGACTGTGGTACTGCGGTTGGTAGTGCGGCAGTGGCAGAGGGCTCCGTATCTGCTCCGGTGTGAGGTCTGGACCGGATCGGGCCAATCCCGTCTTCTTATGATTGAGAACTTCAAGCTCTTCATTAATCTCGATCAGACGGTGGCAGCAGTATCGCACCGTCTTGAACTCGGATATCAACTCTTCATACGTCAATTCTTCTACCTCCTTAATGCATCGATCAGGTTCTGCTGCGTGACCTTCTTACGGTCCAGAGCCATGATCATATCTTCATCAATCGTATCTTTGGCAATCAGATGGTATATCAACACATTCTGATTCTGTCCCTGACGGTACAAGCGTGCATTGGCTTGTTGATATAGTTCAAGATCCCAGTTTGGCAGTGTATACCACACCATGATGTGACCGCCTTTTTGTAGATTCAGGCCATGACCTGCACTGGCAGGATGTGCCAGTAAGACGTCGATACGGCCTCGATTCCAGGCGTTTACATCTTTGGCGTCCACCAATTCGCGGACGTTGACTTTTTGCGCCTGAAGGTGCCTTTTGATGCGATACAGCTCATGTTTGTAATAATAGAACACCAGGACAGGATTGCCATTGGCCGACTCGATCAGGTCATCCAGTGCGGCAAGCTTGGCTGTATGAATGATCTGAATGCCCGTTGTCTCCCCGTTGTCATTCTTGGTGTAGATCTCACCGGAGGTCATCTGCAGCAGCTGTCCGCAAAGCACACCGGCGTTAGCGGCAATCAAGGTATCGTTGTCGTTTAGCTCCAGTACCTTCTCTCGCTTGTAAGCGCGGTACTGATCAAACGCCATAGCTGGCATTCTGATTGGTATTTCGAGGCGCTGGACAGGCGGAAGCTCGGCACACTCCTTCTGATTCAAGGACATACAAATATCGCCTATACGCTCGTAAATGCGCTGTTCTGCATCGGCCTGTGGTTTCCATTCGTAGACGATATAACCATTCCGTCTTCCCGGTTTAAGGTATCGCTCACGGAACTGGCCAAGCGTACGGCCTAACCTCTCGCCTCGATCCATCAGATAGATCTGGCTCCAAAGGTCCGGTATACCTCTTGGTGCCGGCGTACCAGTCAGACCAATAAACCGGTCGACCAAAGGCATCACTTTTCGCAAAGCTTTAAATCGCTGTGCCTTTGGGTTCTTAAATGCCGATAGCTCATCGATCACGACCATATCAAAGCTCCAGTCACGGCCATGCTTATCAACAAGCCATTGTACATTCTCCTTGCCGATCAAGAATATATCTGCATCGGCCTGTAAGGCGTCCTCTCTCTGCTTCGGTGTGCCGGCAACAACAGAGTAGCTCATATCTTTCGTGTGGTCCCACTTTTCGATCTCATCCGGCCAGGTGGACTGGATGACACGTACCGGACCGATGATCAGGACCCTGCACACATCGATCGGTACCAGCTGATCCAGTACCGTCAGAGTGGTCACGGTCTTGCCGGCGCCCATTGGAAGAAAGAGCCCACACCTCTTATGATCCAGGCAGAACCGTATCGCACGTTTCTGATAGTCGTGTGGTCTAAATTCGGTCATATCTCGACTCCTGCGGAAGCATGCCGGCGCTCAGCGACCGGATCAGATCATCGACCTGTTCTTTGGAAGACAAGCAGTACACCTTGGTGCCACGCTTGCGGATCTGTTTGGCGATCGCTTTTTGAAGTTCTCTTGGCTTCTCACCTGGGGCCTTGGTCTCAACAAAGAAGGCATATCCATAAATCAAGCACAGTCTGTCCGGTACGCCGGCATTGGATGGGCTCACAAACTTGAAGCACAGACCGTTGAGAAGCCCGATCTGATGCACCAGGTAATGCTCAATCTGTTTCTCGATCATGCGTTTTTTCCTCAAGTCTTGCCTTATTTCGTTCGACTTTCTTGTACACAAAGTAACTGATCAGATCATCAGGCAGACCGTAGTAAAGTTCCATCTGCCGGATGCAGATCAGCACGTCCGCGATTTCTTCAGCCATATCGCGAAGATACGGGTCGTGTGACGGCTGGTCAAGCTCATGGACCCTCACATATCTCGCCGCCTTGCTGATCGCTTTCTGCAGCTCAGACAACTCTTCCATTGCGATCAAGCTCTGATGCTTGATGCCGTAAAAGTGAAGCACATCAACCTGATGCATATCGTCGATCAAGTCTTTTATTGGTGGTATTTTTTGATCATTAGTCATCCTCATCATCTCCGATCACACACAAGCACATTCTTCCTTTTTCGAAATTGATCTGTATGCTGTCTGCATACCTCGATCCGGCTCTTTGTTTCCAATGACAGATGCTCGATCGGATACTTGTCACTTTGCGATTTAAGAAGCTAGCCATCTCATGAATATCTCCAACGTATCTGCAATTTCCTTGTTTGTCGTACAGTCCGTATATCTTGTTTTCCCATTTTAATTTTTTCATATCTGGTTTCTCCATATCTTTTTGACTGGAACCGGTGGAACTGGAACCGGTGAGGTTTAAAACTTTATACGCGTATACGCGTGTATGTGCGTATTATACGCGTATATATGCTATATATTATATATTTTACTAAGTTATAAGAATCACTGGTTCCACTGGTTCCAATAGTTCTAAAATGCCTATTTTATCGCTTTTCAACTGGAACCAGTGACTGATTTCACCGGTTCCAAAAAAGCATTTTACCGGTTCCACTGGTTCCAAGTTCATTTATTTTTAAATATTTAATTTTTTATTAATAACTGTGTCACTGGTTCCACCGGTTCCAGTTTTTCTACTTAATTTCAGGATTTAAATACACGCCTTGCTTGCCGTATTCCGGTCCTCTTTGGCGTTTGCTTTTCCCTTTTGGCCACCCGATATGATCCATGATGGCCTTCAGTTCTCTCTGGTCCGAGTTAGTAAATTTGATCCGTGAACCTTGCATGACCTCGCACCATATCTCCAACAGACTGACGCAATCACGTACCTCGGTGCCTTGTACCCTGTCTTCGTCGGTATCATTGAGCCACTGGATTCGGCTTCCAAGGTCCATATCTTTCCATCCTTTTGGCAGTTTGGTGTCCAGATAATTGCGTACCAGGTCCTCACGTACAGAACGATAGGTATACTCTTCCTGGGCCTCCGTTGCTTTCTTCTCAAGTTCATCCGGAAGATACAGCTTTTCGCCTTGTCTGAAGTACTCCGTTGCCTCTGCCCATATCTGATCACGTTCCTTAGGAAGGTCCTCAAATATCGATTTGGTCGCTCGATCGGCATCCGTACCGATCGGCCAGAAGCGTCGGCTTCCTGTATAGTCCCTCAAGAATTCGGTATCATTGGTTGTCCCAAAGAAAACGCACTGCCTTGGATTGTCGGATACACGTCTTGCATATGCCTTCCTGTATCGGTCCTCTCGCTTGGATATGAACTGTTTCATAGCTTCTATATCTGCACGTTTGGCTGCACTCAATTCGGACCATTCAAGGATCCATGCACCTTGCAGTGCTTCATATCCTTCTTTTCCAGATATCGATGTGATCGAGTCACTGAACCACTCGCCGCCAAGAATGGATAGCATATGACTCTTGCCGATGCCTTGACGGCCTACGAACACTGTCATGTAGTCCATCTTGCATCCTGGTGTGAACACCCTTGCTACGGCGGCCGTCAGGCTCTTGCGAGCCACGGCGCGCACATACTCAGAATCCTCACTGCCTAGATAGTCGATGAACAGTGTATCCAGTCGCTTGATACCGTCCCATTTCAATGACTTGAGGTACTCGCGTACTGGGTGGAATGCATTCCTTTCCTGGACATATGCGATCGCATCATCTGTCTTTCCTCGAGCCACTAACTTATACTTCTTCTCAAGATAATATCTTAACGAAGCATCATCGGTATCGGTCCAGGTAGCGTCCGTCTGATCATACGGCCACCATGGCAGACTTCCAAGCTTGACAGGCTTCTGTCTGAACTGATCATATCCGCCGATGCCATCTTTGATATTTGGATCGTTTAGCAGGATTTGAACAATATTATCTGTGGTCTGTTTCAGGTTGCCTTTTTTGTCGTATTCGAGCTTCTCGAGCCATGAGGTATCACTTTCTTCTGTCTCGTCACCGAAGTCCTCCTGGAGCGCTTCCGCCTTGTCCAACGCCAATTGCTGGCGTGTATTAGAGTCCTTTTCCATGAGCTCGACCATCTTTTCATTGGACTCTTTATCGTCAAGATTCGGCCACTTATGAAGCCGTACGAGGTCGTAGGCATTGCATAGCTTCTGACCGGTTGGATCGGTATTGTGATTGGAGTACGCAAACTTATCATCATAGATGACCAGTCCGCCACTGGTCGAACCCTTGGCATAGGTCCATCGGTTCGGGTCCACCGTTGGTGTGTATTCCTCTGGAATAAAGGCATCGATGGCTTCCTGTATCGTGTAGGCACGGCAGAATGCACCGATCCAACCTTGTTTGGATAGCGGATCTTCCGCCTTAGAGGCTACTTTTTTATGTACCTCGGTCTCATGTGATGATCGAGGCCAGTAGCTCATGTCCGTCCAGTCCGGATACTCGGCTAACACTGCATCCGGATCCAGTAGATCACCATCCTCGACCTGGCATACATACTCACCGTCTTTGGATGTGGACGGCCAGAACATCATTCGCGCCGGTTGATAGGTCGTATCATCGAACTGATCCATGCCGATGAACTCGGCCTGTTTACGCGCTATGGCTTCATATTCGTCCGGTGTGACCGGTCGTGATAATGGTATGCACCATCTATACTTAGGCTTTTCTGGCGTATGCTTATGTGTACTGTAAATGACACACGCATATCCGTATAGCATGTCTATATTGTCTATAAACTCACTATCTGCAAAGTCTGCATCCAGTGTGATCATGGAGCGTGACAGTACGCTCTGATTGTTGCGCCGTCCGCCTTTGAGCTCGCCGCCAACAAATCCGCCCACATCTTTGATTTCCGACTGCTCATCGCGACTCATTGACTTATATTCAGCCACCGTCTCACGTGTTCGTACGGTGCTTTTTAGGCGCTCTGTGAATGCGTCCCATGTGATATCCAGATTATGATACTGTTTCTGCCGACGGCTCTTGCACGTCGCTATTTTCATCTTGTCCCCCCCCTATCAATCCTTCTTATAGTAGCTGGATGTGAAGCCGTCACCTTTGAGCATCAGTCCAGGTGCCCACTCGATCGGTGTGGCCATGATATCCAGTATCTTTTTATAGATTTTCTCTTTTTGCTCTGCCGGTACCTCGTATATGATTTCATCATGCACATGCATGACGATCGGGATGCCTGCTCTGTCGCATCGGTAGAAGGTCTCGGCCAGGCAGTCCCTGGCGATGGCCTGGACAACGTTCTCGGTCAGCTTGCCGCCCCATGTTGTAATGGTCGTCCACTTGTGTGCCTGGTTGAGACCGTCGAACTCGATATGCCCGTCCTTGATACGAGGATTGACGTACGCGATATTGCGACCGCTTGGCAGTCGGATATAAACCCGATTGCCATGTCGGAAACACATCATATTGCGATCCAGTGTGACCGTCTCGCCCTGGATGGCACTCTCGAAGGCATGGCCTAACGTGTACCAGTATTTATGGATGTGCGGACTGGATCGGCGCCATCGGTCGACGGTTTCCTGCATCTCTTTTTCGGACATGCCAAGTTTATCGGCTCCGAAGTTCTTCATGGCTGGTATTCCGCCGCCATAGCCAAGCGCCAGTTCCGCGATCTTTCCTTTTTGGCGCAGTTCTCCATTGACGCCATGCTTGACCACAGGCACACCGAACATCTGCGAAGCCGATGCACAGTAGATGTCTCCGCCTTTTTCGAACACCTTCATGCGCCATGTCTCTCTTGTGAGCCATGCGATCACACGGGCTTCGATAGCACTGTAATCAGCGACTGCAAAGGCACATCCTGGCTTTGGTATGATGGCCGTGCGGATCAGTGTAGAAAAGACATCATTCATACTTGGGTAGAGCATCTCGAGCACGTCCCAGTTGCCATCTTTGACCAGGCTTCTTGCCGTGTCCAGATCATCAAACTTAGGCTTTGGAAAGTTTTGCGGCTGGATCAATCGTCCTGCCCATCGTCCTGTCCGTCCACCATAGAATTGAAAGCATCCGTGCACCCGTCCATCGAGGCATACCGAGCGCGTAAAGGCATCGTATTTTTTTACGGATGTCTTGCCGAGCTCCTTTCTAAGCTCGAGCATCTCACGCGTTTCCGGTTGGATATCATCACTTTCTAACATGTCGTCGATCGCGCTCTTGCGCAGCGTATCGATCTTATGTCCTTCCTTCTCCTCAAGCCAACCTTTCAGCTGGACAATGGATCGGGGATTCTCTAAACCAGTCAATAATTTGGCCCGTGCCATCAGATCATCGGAGTGATGCGTACCGTAGCTCTCGATTGTGGATACCATATCCATATCGATCTGTATGCCTCGATCGTTGATACGCTGATCAATGTACCAGTAGACCCATTCCGACGGCTTGATCGGTGTCATGCGATTTAGCCTGTCCCATATGGCTCGCTCGGCGATCACATCACGGCGATTGTACTCGATGAAGAGCTTCCACCTGTCCGGGGCATCCTTCGGACTGTTGACAGTGCGTCCGCCGTTGGCCTTGGTAGGCTTGCACGGCTTGCAGAAGTACTGTATAAGACGCCTTCCGGTATCAAGCTTGGTTTCATCCTCGCTTAATCCAAGTGCCGGACCTAATTGCGCCAGGCTTGCTGGGTAACCCTGTTCACTGGCCATGATCATGGTGTCCGCCCACTGATCAGGCGGCAGATAGTGACCTTTCGAACATAGATATTGCGATAGGCATACGCGCTCGAAATTGGCATTGTGCGCGACCTTGAGCACTTTTGGATCCGCGATATCCATCCTCAATGGGATCGGTATATCCTCTTTGGTGACGTCAATGACCTTGACCGGTCCGTCGTCATACGCATATCCAAAAAGAAGTATGCGAAAGTCGTCGCTTTCTGCATACTTGTATAGGCCGCACTTGGCGAGGTCGACACGGGAGAAGGTCTCCAGGTCGACGTGCAGTATCTTAGAATAGATCATCGTCGTCATCTTCTTCGACTTCATCGGCGAAGTCGGTAAGTCCAGACACGCGGCCGCCCATGAAGTCGCCGTCTTTCTTTTTGATGACGTTGGACAGACCGCACGCGATACCGGTACCAGTACGGCTGTATGGATAGAAATTAAAAGTGATCTTGCCATAGCATCCGGAGTATACTTCTTCCTTGATTTGCTCCGGTTGCAACTTCATGACGGCACCTTTGGACAGGATGCAGACATCCGGTGCGTTCACCGCTTTGGCGGTCATCATGTATTTGCCTTTATAATCGGTATTGTCCATATAGCGCTCATCCTCATCGCAATCGACTAGGATGCCGTTGATCGTGCCTGGCTTTCTTTTTAATGGCGTGGCCTTGTTCGCAAACAGTTGACCAAACTTCTCGATGCCCTCTTGTTTGGCTTCGTTGTAGTTTTCTTTGATTACTTCCAAAGTCTTGTGATCGCTTTTATCGATAAGGATCGATACACTGTATTTTGGGTTTGGTGCATCATTATAGGCATATGGCTCTGCTAAGTGAACAAATGTAAATCTTACTAATCCTGTTTTTACTCTTTTTACTGGCATAATTAATCCTCCTCTTTTTCTTCTTTGAAATCATCGATACCGGATTGCCACTCCGGTCTTTTATCGGTAACTGGTACAAGCACAGGCTTGCCTTGTGGCTTCTCGATACAACCTTCGGTAATCTCTGAGAAATGCTTTTTTCCTACGAGCTTCTCCAGTGCCGTGATGGTCTTTAATTCCGGCGCTTTCATATACTCCGTATCCTTGTAACCTTCTTTAGCCAGTAGGCCCATGACCTCATCCGGCTTTACGATCTTGCGTCGTGACGTACCTTCAACGACTTTATAGCCGTCGTAATGTGTACCGTTTAAGGCCTGGCTTAGCGCGAACTCTTCGATATCTTTGGTCCAGGCTTTGACATCCGGAAGCATCGGCAGTATCTGCGCTACTTCCTCATCAGTTAGAAGCATGGCGTCTAACTGCTTGTACCTCTCGTTCATCTGCTTGATCTGCTCGGCTCGTGCCTTGCAGTTGCCTTTGACCTTGCAGAAGCGGCACCACTCTCCAGGCTTCTGCTTTCCTTCGCCCTTCCAGGCCATATCAGCGCTTGGCTTGACCACCATGGCCAACCAAGTGGTCAGATCATCCACATACATGTCGTATGTACTGATGTGATCCAGGCGCGGCTGGAAGATGTGGAGCTTGATCTGGTCAAAATCGAAGTACATCTCGAACTGATTGAGAGCTCCGGCGCCATAAAGCATCAATTGTGAATTGTGCGGTGCATCGACTGGTACGCCCTTGCCGTATTTGAGATCAATGACATGCAAGGTGTCATCTGATACTACGATCGCATCCGCTGTACCGAAGCCGCCCGGGATCCATGGCGTTAGATCCAGTTGGACCTCGACATATAGCTCAGTCCCTTCACATTTCTTTTTTTCCGCATTGAATACCTCGACCACATAGTCTCTGTATGCAGTCGTAGCTTCGTCCATCTCGCCATCCTCGCATTTGACCTTGCGTCGTGGATGGCCTTCTTTCCAGTTGGTGAGCTTCTTCTCTGCTTTGGCATGCGCGACCGTACCTTCGACGGCATAGATGCTTGCTTGTTCCGGTACTCTTTCTTCGAGCCGGGCGCTTGGTGTGCAGTGGATCCATCGGTTGCTTGAGCTTGCGCTCAGTATGGCGTGCTGACTAGGCATGGAGTGCCCTCCATAGTTCATCCATGCGATCATCTGGAACTTGTTGAAGCTTCTTGGCACCGAACTGATCAAACAGGGCCTTTAGCTCATCTTTTCCGTGCGAGCGTTGAAAGTCTGCACAGGCCTTTCGTATATCCTCGAATGAGTATTCAGGCTTTTTAGTATCTGATCCTGTTGATTCTGCACTTGTCTCATCTTGGTCCGCTTTGATGGGATCCGGTTCGATCGGGTCCGTGTTCCACGGCGCGTCCACTGGTGGCTCATGGCTTACCTTTTCTGCATGCTCGTCCAGTGCTTTCTGTACCGGACGATTGGCCGATCGCTCAAGGCTTTCCTTGTCGATCACGCCCAAATTCACAAACAGTGAACCCATGTTGCGACTGAATTCAAGTGCTTTGTCAGTCACATCAATACTTAATTTGATATCCATATTAATCCTCCTCATTGTCCTCGACAACGATTCGCTTCAGTGCGAATTCGACGAGCAAATCGCCTAACGCGCCCTTGCTGTATCCTGTTTCCTCGGCGATCTTTTGAATCTTTTCGAAGTTGTTCGCATTAATCATGAGAGGCTTTCTTAATTCTGATTTTGTCTTTGCGTTCGCTTTAATGATTAGTTGATCCATATGTTTTTTTCCTTCTTTCTGTTTCTCGATGCGCCCCGATCTGCCGATGGTCGGTAATTGATTGGGGGAGATTACATGGTTGTACATGGTTGTACATGGTTGTACATAGTTGCTACATGGTTGTACATAGTTGCTACATCTGCTTTTTGGCCATCGACAGGTCGAGGCACACCGAATTTGTGTTATACTATTTGTGGGTTCTTATCGGTCCCACTGAGCGCTACGTCCTTCGAATCTGTGTAGTCGCTCTTTTCTTTTCTCAAGCTCCTTGAGCGAGATATGCATGTACTTTGCTAAATCCGGTGGATTGATGTAGTACGTGTATCTTGTACTACCATGCATCCGGATCGCGATACCGATCGGCAATGCTTTCTGCTGCAAAGCGATCCGGATAAACTCCGGACTTCTTTCAAGCATATCGGCCGCCTCATTTACGGTAATTCTCATAATTTTCCCTCCTTTCTATAGAAGCTTGGTTGCTATATCTGCGATCATAGCTGTGCCGCTATCGAGATTGACACAAATCTTTTTCTTATGGCCGTTTTCGAATTCGGCTACTACGATTTCATCACCATTACAATCCATCTTGGTATACTTAAGCCCGACAAGATCGTGTAGGTGTTGTGTCTTTTTTAGCGCTAATAGAAGCGCATCACATATCGCTTGTTTATCCTCGCTCGTTGTGATCGCCTTTAGAATCGCATTACGTATCATTTGTTCATTTTCTATCATTCTGATCACCTCCTTTCTATCCGCCTAAAAGGCCTATCACAAGTGTGCATACTATGAATGCCGTAATTAATATGGCGGCATCGTGTTTGTCTTTGGCGTCTTGAATCTGCTTCTGTCTGATGGCATCTTGAGCCATACGGTCGTCAATCTCTTTCTGGATCTGACGCGCGGTGATATGTCTCATAAATTCGTAATTCATACAATTCTCCCTTTAGAATTCCATCTTTTATTCTTTTTTATGACCAGATCATCGGCGTTTCTATTGGAAAATTTGACCGTTAATTTGTAATCTTTATCGTTAGCTTTTTTCAGGGTCTCATATGCTCCGTCCAAAGCCGCATTTGAGACCTTTTTAATTTCTTCGATGGTCTTTTCTATGCCGTCGATCGTCATCGGACTGCCCTCTTTATTCGCATCCATGAGGATGATCCTGTTGATCAGATTTGGCAGTTCCACATAAATGAGATCGTATCTGTTTGATGTCTTGTTCATTCCTTTTCCTTTTTACCCGCGTCTTCTTGGCACAAAGCGCAAAAGATGCCATATGTTGTGGACCTAGTTACTTGGTTGATATTGTCCATAAGGGCCTCTAGGTCTTTTCTTGAGACATTACCTTTTTCCTTCATGTAGGCTCTGACCACTATGCTGATCTCATAGGGAAGCCCAATTTCTAATTCACTTTTGTAGCTGGTCATTTGTGATCCTCCTTTGTATTTTGTCCTTTATATAGGACACTTAGAGCAAAAAAATATTATTGATGGGTGTATCAAGAGCTTTCGACAGTGCTTGCATTGTTCTTTTTGTGATATTCACATCTTTTCCGTTTTCCAGCATGGATATTAAATTACGCGAAACCCCGGCTTTTTTTGCCAAATCTTCTTGCGTCATACCCAGTTTTTCTCGAAGCTCTTTAACTCGGCATTCCATAACCAAGCCCTCCTTTCTGTCTGTACGTCCAGTATATAGGACACTTATTGCAGTGTCAACTATAAAGTGCAAAAAATGTTGATTAAGACCTGAAATAAATGTATCATATAAATGACAAAAGGAAAAAAATATATGAAATTACAAGCTATTTTAAAACAGTACCTCGAAGAGAATAATATATCTGTACGAGAACTTTCTCGCCGATCGGGGCTATCTAATTCTTATGTAGCCAACATTATTAACGGCTCTAACGATAATCCATCTTTAGAGGCCTTTGGCAAACTTGCTAGAGCTATGAACGTTAATAGTCTAGAATTGTTTGAGGCCTTAGATGAAGATCAGTCTTTTAATATTTCCGGTATTCCTCCCGAACAGATAAAAATCCCTCTATATAGCGAAATATCTTGTGGTTTGGGTATGTTTGTCTCGGATATACCAGAAGACTATATATCCGTTCCAAATAGGATCATAAAAAAGAATCAGACATATTTTGCGAATATTGCTCATGGCGACTCAATGGTCGGCAAGGGGATAAAAGATGGGGATATCCTAGTTTTTGAAAGGACTAGCAGTCTTGAAAGTGGACAGATAGGATCTTTTTGTGTAGGTGATAAAAATTATTGTAAAATTTTTAGAAAGTTGAATAATGGCATGATTCTACTTGAATCAGCCAATGAAAAATACGACCCTATAGTAATCGATGTAGTAAATAATGAAGACTGCTTCAGAATTATAGGCGTACTTAAATTTAAGTTCAGTATTGAACAGTAGAAAACAGACAAGAAAGAGGAACAAGTATCATGGGACTATTTAATAAAAAGGAATTGACAAGGATACAAGAACTGGAACAAGAAAATCAAGATAAACGGGCTAAGATTGAGAAGCTGGAAGAAGAAAATAAATCCATCAAAAATATGCTTGATTCATTTGATGGGAGAGAAGCTTTTGAGATCAAGCAAGAAACCAAAAAGATGATTGAGGCTTTGGCTAAAAGCAGAGAAGAATTAAATATTATTAATCAAGAAATAAAGGATCGCTCTAATAAACTGGGAGTGATAGAGGACTTGGAAAAACTAGATGATAAATTAAGCCAACAGAAAAACGAATTATCTGCCATCAATGCACAAATTGAAGATGCAAAATCAAATTTATTTGACATCAATAGCGATGTTGAATTACAAGATTTTGGAATCTACACTCCTAAATATAATTGTATGGATAGTAATGAATATTCTGAAAAGATAAAGATATGTAGAAAAAAGCAAAAATTTATGATTTCTAATAAAAGTGCTCTAAGTTTCTTTGATGGCTGGACTTTAGATGGAAGCAAGACAAAGGGTCGTGCTATGAATAACGATAATATGAAGATGGTCCTCCGTGCCTTTAATAATGAATGTGATTCAATTATCGATAAGGTCAAATTCAACAACATTGATAAAATCTCTAAGCAGATTGACAAAGCAGCAGACGCTATCGATAAATTAAACAAACGAAATAGGATAGCAATCACAAGCAAATATAAGCAGCTTAAACACGAAGAATTAGATCTTGTGTACGAATATCGTCGAAAAAAACAAGAAGAAAAAGAGAAGTTGCGTGAACAGCGTGCCGAAGAAAGAGAATTAGCCAAGCTTCAAAAAGAAATTGAGGAACAACGTAAAAGGGTTGAAAAAGAGCAAATGCAATACACTAAAGCAAAAGAACAATATCTTGTGCAACTATCAAAATGCTCCAGGGAAGAAAAAGATGGCTTAATAGCAAAAATCAAAGATATCGATGTACATCTAAACGAAGTTGATAAAAATTTAAAAGATATCGATTATCGTGAAGCCAATAAAAGAGCAGGATACGTTTATATCATCTCAAACATTGGATCATTTGGAAAAGACATATATAAAATAGGAATGACAAGGCGGCTTGATCCCCAGGATCGTGTAGACGAATTAGGAGATGCATCTGTACCTTTTACCTTTGATGTGCACGCTATGATTTTTTCAGATGATGCGCCAACTTTAGAAACTAATTTACATAAAGAATTTGATAATAAAAAAGTAAATATGGTTAATAGCAGAAAGGAATTCTTCCATGTCACGCTAGAAGAAATAAAAGAAGCCGTAAAAAAGTATAATGAAAATATCATAGAAATAAAGGATACACCTGATGCCGAGCAATACAGAGAGACCTTGCTAATTCGAAAACAGTTGGATATTTAAACACAAAAAAAGCGCCCTCACTGGCGACTGGTACTCGTCATAGAGGGCTTGCGCATAAAAAGATTGGCTAGCAACCATAAGTCTTTTTATGTGCTCATTTTAACACGAGAAAGGAATGAGTACAAACATGGCAAAGAAATTAAGAAGGTTACCAAACGGATTTGGACGAATCGACAAGCTACCTGGTACGAGAAGAAAACCATATAGGGCTAGGGTACTAGTGTCCAAAGAGCTTGATATGGATGTTCAGAAAGTTAGAAAAAAGTTCCAGACAGTTGGATATGCAGAAACCTGGACTGACGCTTTTGAGCTTCTCCAGGCATATCATAACTCGCCGTATGGCTTCGAAAAGAGAGCCATGACGGTCAAGGAAGTATATGATGCATGGTCGGCCGACCACTTCCCGATCGTCTCGGAATCAACACAAAAAGGCTATCGTGCGGCTTTTCAGATTCTCGAGCCTGTCTATGGTATGAAGTTCAAAGATCTGACCGTCCAGGATATCATCCGATCCATTGATGCATCCGGCAAGAACGCGCCGACCTTGAAGCGCTTTAAGTCCATGATGAACGCCTTGTATAAGTACGCGATTGGACAAGGCATCACAGATCGAGACTTATCTTCTTATATCGACCTGTCCAGGTATCGCAACAAGAACCCCAATCGTACCGAGCATGATCGCTTCACGGCCACTGAGATCAAACGTCTGTGGAAGCATACGGATGACAATACGGTGCGCATCATACTGGCCTTGATCTACTCCGGCGTGCGCATCGATGAGCTTCTAAGCCTGAGGCGTGAGGATGTGCATTTGGACCAACAGTATTTTAACGTGACCCACTCTAAGACTGACAGTGGTGTGCGCATGGTCCCAATTGCCGATAAGGTCTTACCTTTCTACAAGGATTGGATGGCTGTTGGTGCCGATACGCTTATCAGTCGTGACGGCATACGGCCATACACATATACCACCTTCCGAAAATACCATTGGGACCCGGTCATGAAATCACTGCGCATGCATCATACACCGCATGATACACGCCACACCTGTGCAAGTATGCTTACGGAAGCAGACGTCAAGCCTGTGGTGATCAAGAAGATACTCGGCCATAGCGCCAAGATGGATGTGACAGAAAAGGTATATACCCATCTTGATGTGTCGACCCTGTTGGAAGCGGTTAACTCTATCTAATTTGTGGGGCTTTTGTGGGGCTTTTGTGGGGCTTTGATATAAATTGATAGCCTTTCAGACAAATGAAAACGCCTTAGGTATCGTAATTTTACCCAAGGCGCTTTCAAGAAAGTTTTAAGAAAGGGAATTTGATTATGAAGTGAGCTTTTCCTTAGCTCTGTAGAAAGAATACACAACAATCATGGCTTATTTATGCCAATAATGTGTGAAATTTTGTGATTACTTACGGTTCTTTTTATTTGCTTTCCACATTTTTGTTTTTTGTGTGATCTTATCATCCATCTTTTTATTGATTTGAATGGCATATTTATCTTTAAAAACTAAATGCAACGTATGAGATCCAATCCCACCAATGGGTTCTCTTTTCTCAATATCTTTAAATTTGAAAAAGCGATCCCCAAAAAAGAAACCATCATTCACAAACCACATTCGTTTATTTGCCAATGAAGAAAAGACCATACTAATAAAAATAATGGAAATCATGATATAAGCCACACGGTATAGTCCAACAGAATTGGCATTGACATTCATCGATTGAATATTCAATGCGATCACAATACCAACAACGGCCATGATGCCACTGGAAATGACCCAAGCTTTACTATCATCAAACAATTCTGCATCGGCATTCACTTTTTTCCATTCTGTTAATGCTTTTCTATGCTTGGAATAGATTTGAACCGTATGAAATACGGAATAAATCATATAAGCAACCAAGATCAGCATGATCAACCAACTTGTCCAATTACCTGACATATTTCATATCCTCCCTGAATCGATAGTCGTATTATAGCATACTGTGCTACACTAGTAGCATGAAACCAAAAAATAATCTTGCTCTGATCCAACGTATGAATCATTCCACTGCCTTTCTGCAACGTCACAATATGACGATCGTCGAAGCTTGGGAGGGCCATGCTCGTGTCGATATGACCATCGATGATTCGATGTTAAATGTCTTTCAAATTGTTCATGGCGGCCTGCTTTTTTCTTTAGCCGATACCGCTGCAGGGACAGCCAGTTTCGCTAGTGGCAGAGAAAGTGTGACCCTGAATGCATCCATCAATTACATCAAACCTGCAACCGGCAAAAAAATCACGGCCATTGCGACCGAAATATCCAGAGGCCATACAATTGGCAACTATGAAGTTTTCTTATTCAATGAAGAAGAAACCATCATTTCCCGTGCTACCTTTACTATGTATTTTCTCAAGAAAAAAGAAGAAAAGTAACTTACTCTTCTTCTAAAAAGGCTTTCAATGCTTTTAATTGTTTGACCGCTTCCAACCGTCCCATTTTATATACCCGTTCCAATTCCTCGGGATCATGACAAATCGAACCAATATTTAATGGCTCTTGGGGACGAAGCACAAACAGCTTTTTGTCTTCTTCTAACACTTTGATGGCATCCAACGTCGCATTATAAGATGTATGACGATGCTCCAGATCTTTAATGACTTCTGGATATCGTTTCAACAGTACACGCAATGTCTTCATGTTTTTTTGTGGTTGTTTGCGATAGGATGCGGGTTGCGTCAACAAAACAACTTGTTTCTGATATCCCAAAGAAAACATTTTTTTATAAGGGATCGGATCGGACACGCCACCATCATAAATGGTATATCCATCCACATGGACGGGACGAGCAAATACCGGAATCGATGCCGATCCACGAATCCAAGTCAGATCATTATCTTTGCCATCGATGCAACGATGATATAATGGATCACCTGTATTCGCATCGGTTGCGACCACATAAAAATCCATTGGATCTTTTTTAAAGGTTGCTGAATCAAACATATCTAATTTTTTTGGCAATCGATCATAATCAAATTCTGCACCATATAGATCTCCTGTCAAAAATAAAGAACGAAAACTACAATATCGCCAATCTTGACAATATTTCTTATTGTAGCGTAACACTCGATAGGGTTGATGCGATTTCAGATTGCACCCAAACGTAGCCCCAGCCGAAACCGCAATGGCTCCATCAAAGGTAATGTTGTTTTCCATCCAAACATCCAATACACCGGCGGTAAACATACCACGCATGGCACCGCCTTCTAGTACTAATCCTGTTTTCATTCATCATCTTCCTTTCGGAATGCTTGTGCATATCCATGATCTTCTCTAAAGCCTTGATATAAAGGGGCTTTTTCAATCTTTTCAATATGATATGGCGTGGTTTGATAAACATAATTCAGCCAATTTCGATACAACAAATTCGCATGAGAACGCCATGTCAAGACCGGTCTTTGATGCGGATCATCATTAGGAAAATAATTTTCGGGTACATGAATGGGTTTTCCGGCATTCACGTCACGGAAATATTCTTGGGCTAATGTATCCACTCCATATTCAAAATGACCCATCACAAAGATCTGACGATATCCCTTGGTCACAATGATCGTTGAGCCTGTCTTTTTGGATCGTGATAAAACAACCAAACGATCTTCTTTTGCGAGTTCTTTCTCATCAATTTTGGTATGGCGTGAATGCGGAACATTATGGATCTCATCAAAACCATTGGTCAAGAAATCATATTCATCGCACAATTCATGTGGAAAGATCCCAAATAGTTTTTCCTTCAATTGGTATTTATGGATACCATAATGATAATACAATCCCGCTTGTGCGCCCCAACAAATATGCATCGTAGAAAGCACGTGACTCTTGGTCCAATCAAAAATATGGGTCAATTCTTCCCAATAGTCCACGTCTTCAAAGGGCATTTCTTCAACGGGGGCACCCGTAATGATCATACAATCGTAATAATTTTCTTTTAATACATCCCAATTTTCATAGAACTTTACCAAATGATCTTTGCTCGTATTCTTTGATTCATGACTCGAAACTTTCATCAGATCAATATCCAGCTGCAAAGGTGACTTACTTAAGAGTCGCAAAATTTGGGTCTCGGTCTCAATTTTTTTAGGCATGAGATTTAAAATAACTACACGCAAAGGTCGAATACGTTGACGACGTGCATTCTCATCATCAATCGCAAATATCTTTTCACTTTCTAATATTTCCTTTGCCGGCAATTCATTTGGAATATTAATAGGCATAGTTTTTTGGCTCCTTTTGTCGTTTAGTACTATTCTACAACGAATTTAAAAAAAGAACAGTGTTTGGCACTGTTCTACTTAAAAGCACGCTTAAAACGTTCGAACGGCGATTCCGACTGTCCATCGCGAATTTTTTCATACAATTCCCGATCTCGTTTGGATACTCGCTTTGGAATTTCAACTTTGACTTCTACATATTCATCGCCCGTACTTCCACGACGAGATTTTACACCTTTGCCTTTTAGACGGAATTTCGTATTGGGCTGGGTTCCCTCGGGAATCTTTAATTCAACATCGCCATACACCGTAGGCACTTGGATCTTCGTACCAATGGTCACATCGATGGCACTGACTGGTACAGTGATATAAATATCATCGCCCTGTCGTTTAAAGGTTGAATGTGGTTTTACATGGATCTCAATATATAAATCACCATTTGGTCCACCATTTACACCACGTTCTCCTTTACCGGCAATACGAATTTGTTGACCGGATTGAATACCTTGTGGAATCTTGATATCCAATTTTTGACGCTTATGCTCATAACCCTTACCATGACACTGATGACAAGCATGCGTTACTTTCTTACCAGTACCATGACATTCTGGACAAACCGTTTGTTGCTGGATGACACCAAACATACTTCTTTGTTGGGTCATAACATATCCGGTACCATGACAGTGTGGACAGGTTTGTACATCCGAAGGACTTTCGGCACCTGTTCCATGACAATGGCTACAAGGCTCATCCACTTCAAGCGAAATGGTTTCGGTCTTGCCAAAGATCGCATCCATAAAATCAATGCTCATCTGCATGACGCGATCATTTCCTTGACGTGGTGTATTGGCTTGTCGACGTGAGGATTGACCAAAACCACCAAAACCACCACCAAAGAAAGAACCAAAAATATCATTCAAATCGCCAAAATCACTATAACCACCAGAGAATCCTTGACCAAATTGACCATCGACACCTGCATGACCAAATTGATCATATTGTGCACGTTTCTTTTCATCACTTAAGACTTCATAGGCTTCATTGATTTCCTTAAATTTTTCTTCTGCATCAGGCGCTTTATTCACATCCGGATGATATTTCATAGCCAATTTACGATAGGCCTTTTTAATTTGATCCGGTGTTGCATCTCTCGAAACGCCGAGCACTTCATAATAGTCTCTTTTTTCATCTGCCATGAGACATCATCCCTTTCTTTGTAGACGCATAGAGTTCCACAATTGTGGAACTCTTAAAAAACTAGTTCTTTTCTGTGTATTCACCATCAACAACATCATCATTGGTGTTATGATTTGAATCATTGGATTGTTGCTGACCGGCTTGTTCATACATAGAGGCACTGGCTGCTTGTGCTGCTTTTTCCAATGCATCCAATTTTGTACGGACATCGTCCATATTATTCTCATCTAATGATTTTTGCAAGTCATCGCGCATTTTCTTTACTTCATCGGCTTGCTTTGCATCGATCTTATCTCTGTTGTCTTCCAACGTTGCATCGATCTGTGCAATCAAACCTTCTGCACGGTTACGTAAATCAATTTCTTCTTTACGTTTTTCATCCGCCTCTTTGTTGTCTTCGGCTTCACGAACCATACGATCGATTTCTTCATCACTCAAACGAGAAGAGTTCTGGATCGTGATATTTTGTTCCTTGCCTGTAGCTTTATCTTTGGCACTGACATTTACGATACCATTGGAGTCGATATCGAAGGTAACTTCAATTTGAGGCACACCACGACGAGCTGGCGCAATTCCGGTCAACTGGAATTTACCTAATTCTTTGTTGTCGTTGGCCATTGGTCTTTCACCTTGTAAGACACGGATATCAACGGCAGGTTGGTTATCGGTAGCTGTAGAGAAGATTTGTGACTTACTCGTTGGAATGGTTGTATTACGTGGAATCAATACGGTCATGACACCACCCATTGTTTCAATACCTAAAGACAATGGGGTAACATCCAACAACAAGACATCTTTGACATCACCACTTAAGACACCACCTTGAATGGAAGCACCAATCGCAACAGCTTCATCTGGGTTGACACTGTGGTTTGGTTGTTTACCTAATTCACGAGCAACGGCTTCTTGTACCGCTGGGATACGAGTCGAACCACCAACTAACAAAACTTGATCCAAGTCACTAGGGCTCATATTGGCATCATTCAATGCATTACGGATTGGTTGCATCGTACGATCAACCAAAAACTTTGTCATTTCATCAAAACGTGCACGTGTCAACGTCATATCCAAATGCAATGGACCAGCAGGACCTGCAGAGATAAATGGCAATGAAATTTGTGTCTGCATGACACCAGACAAATCTTTCTTAGCTTTTTCAGCAGCTTCTTTTAAACGTTGTAAAGCCATTGGATCGTTCTTCAAATCAATACCATTTTGTTTCTTGAAATCTTCAGCCATCCAATCTACCAAAACGTTATCAAAATCATCTCCACCCAGATGGGTATCCCCATTGGTAGACAATACTTCAAATGTACCATCGGCTAAATCCAAGATGGAAACATCAAATGTACCTCCACCTAAGTCATAGATCAATACTTTTTGTTCTTTATCTGTTTTATCAATACCATAAGCCAATGCAGCAGCTGTTGGTTCGTTGATGATACGTTTTACATCCAAACCAGCAATTTTACCAGCATCTTTTGTTGCTTGACGTTGCGCATCATTAAAGTAAGCAGGAACGGTAATAACAGCTTCTGTTACTTTTTCACCTAAATAATCTTCGGCATATCCTTTCAAATATTGCAGGATCATTGCAGAAATTTCTTCTGGTGTATATTTCTTTCCTTCCGCTTCGACTTTCTGGCTTGTACCCATCAAACGTTTGATGGAAGAAATCGTATTTTTATTTGTGACAGCTTGACGCTTAGCCGCATCACCAATGATCTTTTCGCCATCCTTAAAAGCAACAACACTTGGCGTTGTCCGATTACCTTCAGGGTTTGGAATTACTTTTGGCTCTTTACCTTCCATTACTGCAACACAACTATTTGTTGTACCTAAGTCAATACCAATAATTTTCGACATAATCAATTCCTCCTTTATTCGCTTACTTTCACAAGTGCAGGTCGCAAAATGCGATCTTTTAACATATAACCCTTTTGCATCACTTCAATGACCATACCTGGCTCGGTATCTTCTTTCTTTTCTTGCATCAAAGCCTGCATGGTATTGTGATCAAATGGTTTTCCTTCGGCATCAATTTCTTTCACGCCTTCGTTTTCCAACACACGCTGCAACTGCTGGTAGATCATTTCGAATCCCTTTACATAGTTTGTAAGTTCTTCATTTTCTGAATCCACCTTGATGGCCATTCCCATATTGTCCACAATTGGTAATAGCTCTAAACCAGCTTGTTGAAAACGATATTTCTTCGCATTATCCGCTTCTTTTTGTAGACGCTTTTTCATATTTTCCGCATCCGCATACGCACGAGCACGATCATTTTTTGCTTGTTTCAACGCAGCTTCCAATTCTTTGATCTTTTCATCTCTTGGATCCACCTTGTTGATCTTTTCTTTTACTTTGTCTTTGACCGATTTCTTTTCTACTTGCTCTTTCGTATCTTTCGGTGATTTGACATCTTCCGCTTTGACCTCTTCGTCATTTGTCTTTTTCGTTTCCTGATCCATCGGAAAAGCCTCCTTCCGTAAACACATCTTCAATTACATCGCTCATATAATCCATTAGCGCAACCACTTTCGAATATTGCATTCGATTGGGTCCCACGACCATCAGTTGCCCCTCTTCGTCATTCTTCACATGAAATTTGGTGGATACCACCGAGACATCGCCAATCTGTAAGACTTCATTTCGCTCACCTACATGAATGGCAATATTTCCTTCTTGATCCGTCCATTTCTGAAACAGATCACTATTTTCCAAAATTTTCATCAATTGCTTCAATTTTGAAATATCACTAAATTCTGGTTGATACAACATGTTGCTTCGACCAGATACCGCAACTTTCTCCGTCGCAAATTTCATAAACGCAGTCACAAAAGCTTCAAATAAAACTTCACTTCGAACAATTTTAGCACTCATCAATGGCTTGATTTCTTCCATTTTCGATATCACTTGATTGATGGGCGTATCTTTTAATTGGTCATTGAAGATATCGCAACAGGTTTTCATATCATTAACGGAAACATCTTCATCAAATTGAAACATCTTATTTTCAATATGACCCGTATCCGTCACGATGATCGCCACTGCACTTCGTGCATTGATGGGAATCAATTGCACATTTTGTAAGGTTTGTTGCGAACTATCCGGTCCCAATACGATACTCGTAAGATTGGTCATGTCGCTAAGGACATCACAACTTTTCTGAACCATTTCATCCAATGAAAATTGTCTTTCCGAAAATACTTGTTGGAGGGACACTTTCGTTGGCATATCCAGATCCGTGACCATCAAATGCTCGACATAATATCGATATCCCAATTGTGAAGGAACTCGACCACTTGAAGTATGGGTCTTTTCCAATAATCCATATTTCTCCAATTTAGCCATTTCATTTCGAATGGTGGCTGAAGAAACAGGAAAATCCAGTAGCTCCATCAACGTCTTCGAACCAATGGGTTCTGCACATCGAGTAAACTCTTCAACAATGGTTTTAAATATAACTTTTTGTCGTTGTGTCAACTCCATGAAGGGACTCCTTTCTAGCACTCTTATTCCACGTCTGCTAACAGTATATCACAATAATTAGCACCGTCAACTAAAAAGTGCTAAAAAGTTGATAAAAAAAAGAGAGAATGATTTTCCCTCTTTATGTCACTTGTTCAAATTGACTATTGTACAATTTCGCATAGAAACCATTCTTTTTCAACAACTCTTCATGATTTCCTTGTTCAACGATATCTCCATTATTGATGACCAAGATCGTATCGGCATCTTTGATCGTAGATAGACGATGTGCAATCACAAAACTCGTTCGACCTTCCATCAAATGGTCCATCGCTTTTTGGATCAATCCCTCCGTTCGTGTATCCACACTGGAAGTGGCTTCATCCAAGATCAAGATCTTATGATCAGCCAATATTGCCCGCGCAATGGTCAACAATTGTTTCTGTCCTTGTGAGATATTGCTGGACTCTTCATCCAATACGGTTTGATAGCCATCCGGCTGTTGCATGATGAATTCATCGGCATGAGCGGCTTTGGCCGCGGCCATGACTTCTTCATCCGTGGCATCCAAACGACCATAACGAATATTTTCCATGATCGTGCCATGGAATAACCATGTATCTTGAAGGACCATGCCCAACAAGGAACGCAAGCCATTGCGATCAAATGTACGAATATCATGTCCATCAATGGAAATGCTTCCACTATTGACATCATAGAATCGCATCAACAACTTGACCAGGGTTGTCTTTCCGGCTCCGGTTGGCCCAACAATCGCAATTTTTTGGCCATTCATAACTTTTGCGGAAAAATCATGAATGATGACTTGATCCGGATCATACCCAAATCGTACATGATCAAATGTCACTTGCCCATCTAAATGGGTTGGATCGGTTGGATCTTCTACGGTTTGTGGTTCTTCTTCTTCCTGTAAGAATTCAAAGACCCGCTCACTGGCTGCGGTACTGGATTGTAACATATTCATGATTTGCGCAATTTGTTGGATCGGCTGCGTAAAGTTACGGATATATTGGAAGAACGATTGGATATCCCCTACTTCAATGGCTTTTTGAATGACTAAAAAACCACCCAATATCGCAATGATGACATAGCCTACATTACCGATAAATTGCATCATTGGCATCATCATGCCTGAGAAAAACTGACTTTTCCAAGCACTTTCATACAAAGAATCATTGGCCTGTTTAAACGTCTGTAAGACTTCTTCTTCTTGATTGTATGCTTTGATCACATTTTGTCCAGCAAACACTTCTTCCACTTGGCCATTGACATCACCCAAATAATTTTGTTGGTCACGGAAATACCGTTGGGAATAATGCATCACAAAAGCAACGATCACGATGGATACCGGTAAGATACAAAGTGCTGCCAAGGTCATCCATCCATTGATTGACAACATCATGATGACAACGCCGATAATGGTCGTGACACTTGTGATCAATTGGGTGATACTTTGGTTGATGCCTTGTTGAAGCGTATCCACATCATTGGTGATGCGAGATAGTACTTCACCATAAGGACGGCTTTCAAAATATTTCAATGGCATCCGATTAATCTTGGTTGAAATATCTTTTCGTAAATTATAACCGACATCATTCGCAATGCCCGCCATCACAATGCCTTGAATAAAAGAGAATAAGGCACTCACCGCATATAGGATCATGACACGAATCAAAATAGCCGCGATCGTATCAAAGTGGATACCCCCTTTTCCTTGTACTTTGCGAACCAAGCCATTGAATAATTCCGTCGTGGCTTGTCCCAATATCTTGGGTCCTACAATGGTAAAAATCGTTCCTAATATGGCACAGATCACCATCACCAACAAGCGAAATTTATAACGCATCATATAGTGAGCCAATGCCGCGAATGATTTTCGAAAATCTTTTGGTTTTTCAACGACACGGCCACGACCTGGACCATGGTTCTGTCTTGGTTGACGATCACTCATATGCCAATTCCTCCTGTGATAATTGCGATTGTGCGATTTGTTGATACACATCACATGTTGCCATCAATTCTTCATGACTACCTTGTCCGACCACTTTGCCATGATCCAAAACTAAAATCTGATCGGCATGCATGATCGTACTGATTCGTTGGGCCACGATAATCGTTGTGACATCGGCTGCTTTTTCTTTCAATGTTTTTCGTAAACGGGCATCCGTCGCAAAATCCAGTGCACTGAAACTATCATCAAACACTAAAAATTCAGGATGCTTGACGATGGCACGAGCAATAGCCAATCGTTGTTTTTGTCCACCTGAAACATTGGAACCTCCTTGTGAAATATGAGAAGAAATGCCTTGCTCTTTTTCACGCACAAAATCTTCCGCTTGTGCCATATCGATGGCGTCCCACAATTCCGATTCGGATGCATCTTTTTTACCAAACCGCAAATTCGATGCGATCGTGCCGGAAAATAACACCGATTTTTGTGGGACAAAACCAATGCGATCCCGTAAGGTTTTTAGTTGCATATGGCGAATATCTACATCATCCATTTGTATCGACCCTTCCGTTACATCATAGAAACGGGGAATCAAGTTGACCAAGGTTGATTTTCCGGATCCGGTACTACCAATCAGGGCAATAGTATCCCCTTGATGTGCCGTAAAGTTAATATCATCCAAGACTTTTTCTTTGGCACGACCATAGCTAAAGGAAACATGATCAAAGACAAGTTTGCCCTTTTTTTCTGGTGTTTGTGGATGTTCCGGTTCAATGATGGACGATTTCGTATCTAAAATTTCATTGATTCGATTGGCCGACACATTCGCTCTTGGTAAAAAGATCGCAATGGCACTGATCATCAAAAACGCAATGATAATTTGCATCGCATATTGAATGAAGGCCATCATATCTCCGACTTGCAGTTTTCCAGCATCCACGCCATGTGCACCTGAATATACGATCAAAACACTGATGCCGTTCATGATCAACATCATCAAAGGCATCATACAAGACATGGCTCGGTTGACAAATAAATTGGTTTTCGTTAGATCCTGATTGGCTTGATCAAACCGTTTTTCTTCAAACTTTTCCGCTGAAAAAGCACGAATCACTGGAATTCCCGTAAGAATTTCGCGGGAAATTAAGTTCACGCGGTCAATTAATTTTTGTAGGATCTTAAATTTTGGCATCACCACGCCAAATAAGATCGCCATTACCACGGATAAGACACCCACGGCAACGATCAAGATCCAACTCAGATACGAACCGGTCTGCTGCACTTTGATGATGCCGCCAATGGCTAAGATAGGTGCATATAAGACCACCCGAAAGATCATGGTGACAACCAATTGGATTTGTTGGATATCATTGGTGCTTCGCGTGATCAAACTGGCCGTTGAAAATTGATTCATTTCTTTAGCGGAATACGTTAATACCGTTTCATACGTCTTATTACGTAGGTCTTTTCCCAATTCAGCCGCAATTCGACTGGCCAGCAAAGCAACCAAGATGGAACAAACCATTGCCACTACAGCCATAAGGATCATTTTCTTTCCGGTATTCCATAGATAGTCGCTTTGTTTCTGATCGAGATCTACGCCTTGGGCTTTGTATTCTTGTTGCACAAATAAGATAGCCGCTTGTGTGATCATCGTATCGGGATAGTCTTTTAAACGTTTGTTGATTTCTTTGCGTACTTGTGGCATTTGAACTTGCGGTATCATTTGAACCGGAATATTTCGTTTTTCCATAATATAAAGCATCATTTCGGCTTTGGATAACACATCATTCAAATGGTCGTGGGATTTGGTATCCAAATCTTTGACAACATACATGTCTTTTTTCTTTGAATAGGTATAGCCATCTTCAATCGTTTTTTGATTTTTTTCGGTAGAAACATACAGAAGATTTTGCATCGTTTCCGGACGAAAGCTATCGGCCACGGCATCTTCTACACCTTTTTGTTGAAGACCGGTATCCACGATCTTAGAAGTATAGGAAGGGAGAGATAGATCACAATAGGCTTGTCCTAACAACAAGCCAAAAATGATCAATATCCAGATCACATTCTTCCTCATAAATCGAAACATTCGTACCATATTTATTCCCCTTCTTTACTGATTCTTTTTATATTTTGATTGATTTGATGTAAAACATCGATAAATATTTGTATTTTATCTTCAGGAATCCCTACCATTATTTTTTGGATCCCTTTCTGACGTACATCATCCAATTCCTTGGTTAATTGTTGCCCTTTTTCTGTCAATGCGAAATGGATCAATCGCCGATCCGCAATATCAACTTCACTGGTGACATATCCTCGTTTTACTAAAGAATCCATAGATCGAGAAGCTTGTCCTTTATTGACACATAATGCATCGCTCAGATCATTTAGGGTATCTGCATCGGGATGGATATACAATCCATTCATCAAGATCACATCGATCATTTTTAGATCGTGTTTTTTTAAAAAAGCATCCACCGTTTTCTTGATGAGCTGTTTGATTTTTCGCCAAGATAAAAATTCATAGTCTTCCATAGAACTACCTCGTTTCATTTTAAATGATTTACTTTTAAACATTACTACTTTCCGATACATATTTCAACTCGATTTTGTTAGAATACTAATATGAACAAAATTATTTATCAAAATGATGATCGGATCTATGCAGCCACAACCATGCGTGATATCTCTTGTCCGGAAGCGAACAACATGGCCTTACATGTATGTATCGATCCACAAGCCATCCTACAGAATCGCAAACAATTAGAAAAAGAAACCCTTTCCTTGGATCATTGGGCTTTGCCGTGGCAAAAACATACCAACAAGTCTTATCGCATCACCAAGGCGGATTGGTCCAAAGGTGCCTATTCCAAAGACACTTCGATCATGGGTGTGGATGCCATCTATACGACAGAACCACAAACGTTGATTGGTGTATTTACAGCCGATTGTGTCGGTTTATTGTTGATTGATGAAGCAACACCTTGTATTTGTGCAATCCATTCTGGTTGGAAAGGAACCGTACAAGCCATTACCGATAAGACCGTTCATCAATTATTGGAAGAAAACCTTTTGCATCCCGCATCAACCAGGGCCTATTTTAGTCCGAGTCTTCAATTTGAGACCTTAGAGGTTGGTTTGGAAGTAGTTAATCAATTGAAAGACAACCATATTGATATGGATGGTTGTATCCGATATATGCCCAATCATAAAGCGTATATCGATAATCAAGGTATGAATATCAAAATGTTAGAAAAATATGGAATTACCCACATTTATCCTTCGACCTATGATACAAAACCAGATCCACATTGTTTTTCTTATCGTCGTGATGGTAAGACGACCGGTGAACATTTCACCTTTGCCTATATCAAGAAATAAGATTGGTTGACAGCCCCAAAAAAAGGGCTGTTTTTTTTGAGACCAAAAAACAGCTTCATTTGTATATATAGTGAAAGGGCCCTTGAATAAGGAGGAAAGACAATGAAAATTCCCATCGATGATCTGGTACCAACTTATAAAGACTGCATCTTTCGTACAGCATTTAGTATTACCCGAAATGCTGCAGATGCCGAAGATATCGTCCAAGAAACGTTTTATCAATATGTATTGACAACACGTGATTTTGAAAATGAAAAACATATCAAAGCCTGGCTTTTACGAATCGCCATCAATAAGGCTAAAAATATGCGGATGACATTCTGGTCACAAAAGCGCGTATATTTACCTGATTCTATGTGGGGAACATCTCCTCCCGTATCCGATGATCAAAGATTAATAGAAGCCGTTTTATCCTTACCAACAAAATATCGGATCGTGATCCATTTGTACTATTATGAAGACTATTCTGTAGTTGAAATCAGTAAATTGGTACGAGCAACGCCCAGCGCTGTTAAAAACCGTTTGTTTCGTGCAAGACGCATGTTAAAAGATCAATTAAAGGAGGATTGGCATGATGACGAATAAAGAATGGTATAAACGAGCTTTTTCATCGTTACACACATCGCCTAACTTTACACTACATTTGGACGATAGAAGAGCAACCAGACGGCCTAAAAAATGGGCATTTGCGGGAGCATTCATGGTACTGATCCTAGGCACTTCAACCATTTATGCGGCAAATATTGGTGGCATACAAAGAACGATCCAAATCTGGACACATGGAGAATTGACAGATGCGACGTTGACCATTGACGAAAATAAAGGAACCTACACGATCCAAGATTCGAATGGAAAAGCCATACAAAGTGGCGGTGGTGTAGCTATGGATGCCCAAGGTCATTCACGCTCTTTAACGCCAGAAGAAATTATGGAAGATCAGGCAAACATGGTATCCACGGAAAAAATAGATGGACATATGTATCTTTATTATAAAGATCAAAAATATGATATTACCGATCAATTGGCTCATGATACCTATGCCTATATCACTTTACAAGATGGCAAAAAGACATTGTATGTCACGGTTGTAAAGTCGGGTGGTGTAGCAACCAGTGAAAACCGATATGTCTTACCAAATGAGTTCCATTCCAACTAAAAAACGATAGCGGAAAAACCGCTATCGTTTTCAGCTATTGCCTATGTAAAGCCTATATAGCTAATCGAAATCATTAAGAGTACTTGCGTTTTAACAGGATGATACCTATTAAAGGTAGAATTGCCATTATAGAATACACACGCATATTCATTGGTACACCTGTCTGTGTACTCTTTGGCTTAGTTGGTTTTTCTTTAACAGTTGTATCAACGACTACATGTTTATTCGTGATCACAAATCCGTCTTTAGTATTTCCACTGATAGAAGCTGTATAGCCATCGACCTTGTCTTCACTGACGGTGTACTGGATCTTCTTTCCCGATTGATATGCATCCACATCATTAAAACTTGCTTTCCAGTTATTGTCCGCATTTAAGATTACTGTTTTTCCCGTATCCTTGCCATCGGCCAGCAGATGTACCTTTACTTCTTTGGCT
>NZ_JAXDRQ010000053.1:0-12408 GCF_034090965.1 Absicoccus sp.
CAATTGTAGAATTCAAATCATCTTCTCACCATTTGTATATACACGATTGTACGTATAGAAATTATTGGTATTCTGTATATACAATGAAGATGATCATATGCCCCCAGTACAGATGTTTTGTTTGTGATATTGGATCACTGCCTTTTTACGGCCCTTTCACATCCTTCGTTGACATATGCGAACGGAAGTTTGTTCTGATTACTCAGCTTATCCTTTGGAGCCTTCTCTCCATAGTTTCGCTTTTCGTTAAAGCGATATGCTTTAACATCCATTTATTTTCATCTTCTCACCGCTCCCTAATGAAATCCCCTTTTCTACTTCTATTATAACGAGTTTATCGAACATGGAGATCCATCATGGATAACTTGAGCTATTATATGGCATGATTGGAATCCGTTTCTCGCTGTTTTGCGCGAATCTTGCGATGCTGCGAACGCGAGACCGGAATACGAATTGAATCCTTTAATTCCACCATGTCATTGAACCAAGAAGTGATATATTTTTGATTCACTAGATAAGAAACATGAACACGTAAAAAGCCATACGGTTCAAATGTTTTTTCCAACTCCGAAATATTGATTCGCTTATGAAAGACTCCTTTTTTGGTATGAAAATACACCATTTTATCAATTTTTTCTAAATAATAGATATCTTCATAAGGCAAATTGACACGCACCCCACCATAGGCAAAATAATAAATATCTTCTTGATGTAAAGAAGACAGCAACCACTCCTTCATATCCAAAAGATCCGTTTCAATTTTATCTTTTTGAATATATCGTACACGTCCTCTTTGATCATCACCCATGGCCTTTGTTGCATCAGCACAGATGTATAAAAATAAAGCCTGTGGATGGTCATGAACAAAAACACTTTCCATCCGTGTCGTTTTAAACATTTCATCAAAAACAAACACTTGAAAATCAACCGATTCACAAGCTTTTGCCAATCGGCTCGCTTTATAATAATGACGGAAACCCCAATCTTGATCATTTAACAGTTGTGATAAAGCAAACACAGTATCTTTGGTTTCTTGTTCATGTGTTAAAAAAGCAATTCGTATCATATCTATATTTTAGCACACTAACCAAAAAAAGATGGAATTCAATCCATCTTATACTTCTTCACGCCATAATTTAGCACCTAGTTTTTTCAATTTGCCATCCAAATCATCATAGCCACGATCGATGTGATAGATATCGTGAATTTCCGTCACGCCTTGTGCAATCAATCCAGCAACGACTAAAGCCGCTCCACATCGAAGGTCGGTTGCCTTGACACGCGTACCATATAATGGTGTTTTTCCATGAATAAAGGCGCTTGGAATACGAACATCAATATCAGCACCCATTTTACGTAATTCATCACAATGCTTGAAACGCTCGGTATAAATGGTTTCCGTCACCGTTGATTGTCCATGGGCTTGGGTCAATAAAACCGAAAAAGGTTGTTGCACATCCGTCGCAAAACCAGGATAGGGTTTAGTTAATATTTCAGTTGGTTTTAATTGTTCATGCTGACCAAAAATATGAATAAAATCAGAACCCACTTCCATTTTTATACCAATTTCTTTTAATTTCATAATGATCGCATCCAAATGTTGTGGAATGACATTTTCAACACGCATGTCATCACCAACAGCAGCACCAATAATAATATAGGTAGCTGCTTCAATGCGATCGGGAATAATTTCATGGATACATCCTTTTAGATCTTCTACTCCATCAATTGTGATGGTCGATGTCCCCATGCCATGAATACGTGCCCCCATTTTATTCAAAAGCGTCGCAATATCAATGATTTCTGGTTCACGAGCCGCATTTTCAATGATCGTGCGGCCTTTCGCATAAACAGCAGCCATCATGATATTGATGGTGGCCCCAACACTTGAAATATCCAAGAAAATATTGGTTCCAATCAATTCATCCGCATGTAAGATATAACATCCATTTTCATAGTTGATACGAGCACCTAAAGCTTCAAACCCCTTTAAATGAAGATCAATAGGTCGTGGTCCTAAATAACATCCACCAGGCATACGAATTTCTGCATGACCAAATTTACCAAGCAAGGCCCCCATAAAATAATAACTAGCCCGCAATTTTGTTACAGCTTCTGAAACCATAGGAATATTTTTCATATTTCTTGGATCAATATATAAAGTACCTGGTTCTGTTTCTTCTACATCCACATTTAATTCTTGAAGCAAGACCATCAAAGAACGTACATCCGAAATATTAGGCACTCCATAGATCGTAACGGGTTGATTGGCTAAAACACATGCAGGAATCAAGGCAACTGTAGCATTTTTAGACCCACTGATCGTCACTGTACCAGAAAGACGATGTCCCCCTTCAATCTTAATTACTTTTTCCATTGATTCTCCTCCCCTGCTATTTTATTCCATAAGATTCTAACATGAACGTTTCAAAAAAAAAAGAGTGGTTCTTTTTGAACCACTCAAATTTAAACCAATTATTCAGCTTTTCCAGCACAACCAAAGAAGTTTTCAACCATGTCTTCTACCAATGCTTGAACTGCATCTGTACCAGGTTTCAACAACTTACGAGGATCGTAACCTTTTCCTTCTAAGTCTTTTCCAGCTTCAATATATTTACGAGTTGCATCCGCAAATACCAATTGACATTCCGTATTGACATTGACTTTAGAAACACCTAAAGTAATGGCTTTTTGCACTTGTTCACGTGGAATACCAGATCCACCATGTAATACTAATGGTTTACCATTTGTAGCCTTTTGGATCTCAGCTAAACGATCAAAGTTCAATCCAGCCCAGTCAGCAGGATATTTACCATGGATATTACCGATACCAGCAGCTAGGAAATCTACACCTAAACTTGCAATCTTAGCGCATTCTTCTGGATCCGCTAATTCACCAGCAGAAGTAACACCATCTTCGGTACCACCAATACCACCAACTTCACACTCAACAGAGATTCCTTTTGAATGTGCTAAAGCAAGGATTTCTTTTGATTTTGCTTCATTTTCTTCGAAATCATAATGACTTCCATCGAACATGACAGAAGTAAAGCCAGCTTCGATACAAGCCTTAGCTCCTTCATATGTTCCATGATCTAAGTGTAAAGCAACTGGAACTGTGATTCCCAAGTTATCATGGATATTTTTAACCATAGCGACAACATTGTCGAATCCACACATATACTTTCCAGCACCCTCAGAAACACCTAACATAACTGGAGCTTTTTTAGCTTCGCATCCTAAAAGGATAGCTTTGATCCATTCCATGTTGTTGATGTTAAAAGCACCAATAGCGTAATGTCCTTCATGGGCTTTGTTGATCATGTCTGTAGCAGATACTAACATTTCTTTTCCTCCTTGTTAATTACATCTTACGGCTATATTTTACTACCAATTCTTTTATTTGAAAAGGCTTTATCTTAGGGATGTCCCCATCAATAAGACAACATCCGATAACGCTCGAATTCGCTCTAAAATTCGATTGGCAGCTACTCTTCCCTCTTTCTGACAAGCAGCATATCGACTCTCTAATTCGGACCATTGATAATTCGAAGTGAAATAGGTCTTTTTCTTTTGTTCCATACGCGCATCCAAGATGGGAAATAAGATTTCATTCAAGGTCCATGGTGAAATATATTCAGCTCCTATATCATCAAAAATCACGACATCTGCCCACCGCATCTGTGCCATATTCATTTTTCGCCATTGCGTATCCTTCATGGAATCCCGACATTCGGCAATCCATACGGGCACCTTCACAAAACAAACAGTCTTGCCTTGCTTAGCATAATGATTGGCTACGCCTTTTAATAAATAACTCTTACCCACACCAGCTTGTCCACACAAATAGATTCCCTTATCCGCAGATAGAGATTTTACTACTTTCGCATAGGCTTCCAAATATTGTTTCGAAGTCATTCCTTTGGTCAATGTTCGAAGATCGATCAAATCGTCATCCGTACTCATATGGGTATATCGAAAATTCTTTACATGCGCTAACAGCTTTTCCTTTTCTATCATATAAGGACACATACTATACGATTCACGCAATCCATCTTCCGTAAGTTCCAGCTGATATCTATGCCCCTTTAGCGTTTGCCGACAATACGATAGACCCAGACAACCCTCGCATTTCTGTAAAGACTCTTGCCATGTAAGCATCTCAATAATGTTTTCTTTAATAAATGAATCATTCAAATTATGGGCATCCAAGAAATGACGAATGATTGGTTGTTTCTTGATTCGTTCTATATCAGACATGCGAATCTCCCTCCAATTGTTCCTGCATCTTTAGTATTTCTTCTTTCAACTCATCACTAGCTTCTTCTTGCTGCACCTGTGTATACCAAGAAGGATAAGCCTGTTTTGAGGATGGTGTTGATGGTGCTTGTATTTGCGCCAATGCTTTTTCTTTTGAATCGATGCCTAAACGAACCCAACTTGCAGCAATTTTTTCCACATAACTCCGTGGAAATTTTTGATGGGATGTCTTCAAAGTATATTCAATCAACACATTCATCACTTCATTTGAAAAATGATAATCATGCATTATTTTTTCAATCACTTTGCGATCGCTCGAAGCGACAGGCACACCCTTTTGCCTTTGCTGCATAAATGCGACCGGCGCCAATGCATATGGATCTTTCAATGATTCCACCTTGGTTTTATTATGATAGACTTGTGCTTTTAACTTACCAAAATCAAACACATGCGTATTGGGGTTGATTGCTCGCATCACATATCGTTTCATTACTTTCGCATCGATTCCATGAATCGTTGCTAATTGAGCAATACGAGTCAAATTTTGTTCTGTGCGCAATCGCATCGGAAAAATTTGATCCATTCCCTGTAAAAAGGTATCAAAATCAAAATCATACGATTCCCGAACCAAATGTGGACGATGATCATGATACAATTTCTCATCTTCTTCGCTCCAACCATCCAATTTTTCTACAGGACAAGGCTCACTAATTTCTTTCATGGTCGAAGGCACTTGCATATCTTTCGTAAAATGCGTCTTGATTTGATCGAATCGTTGTTTTCCTACTGCTTGTAAAAATAAACGACTATATGTATCGTGGACCAAAAAAGAACGTGCATCTAAAGGAGCAAAAATATGATACAACCAACTCCTCGATTGTATGTCATGATAAGTTTTGATCAAATGAAATTGTTCTAAATTTTTTCGTGCCTGCACAAATCGGGATGACGATAAACCACTCGCTTGGATCAGTTCATCTTGTGAACAAGAAACATCCGCCATGATCCGAAACAATTGATACAGACCAATGGCTTCATGATCCAGTAAGGGCAAATACAAGAAATACAGATCCGCCAAAGACTCTTCCGTCCATGGATCACATAGAATGATCTTACAGTCCGACACTACTTTCCTCCCTTTCTAAAGCTTTTTGAACTTGAGCATATAATTCATCTAAACTCGCATCATTATAAATCACGACATCACTTTTTTGTATCTTCTTTTCTGGATCCATTTGAAAAGCCAAGCGGGCCTGAGCTTGTGATGCACTATAATGACGATACTTTTGCAGACGATCTAAAGCAATATCAAGATTGGTTACGACACACCATATGGAATCGAACATATCTTCAACATGACTTTCAAATAATAAAGGCACCTCGATAAAAACCAAAGCCGTCTTTTGGACTTGTGCCCAATCTTGTATTTCCTGCAAGATCAAGGGATGCAAAATAGCTTCAATCTTTTGTTTGATTGCATCTGCCTGAAACATTTGTTCTGCCATTTGTGCCTTATCAATATTTTCCATATCATCCAATGGAACCAATTTCTTTTCAACCAGAGCTCGATATCCCTTTTGGCCTTTTTCTAAAAGATGAGCATTGACCCGATCACAATCTAAGACAGGATAGTAAGAAGCCAAGTATTTTGAAACTTGAGATTTTCCTGCCCCCATAGATCCAGTTAATCCAATTATTTTCTTTTTTGACAATGTCGACATATATACGTTCCTCTTTGTCCAACAGTAATTTTCTCGATGGGTCTGCCACATACTGGACAAGGTTCTCCTTTTCTTGCATGCACTTGCAGATGAATTTGAAAGCGTCCAGAAACACCTAAGCTGGATGTATAATCACGAATGGTCGTTCCTCCACAAGCAATCGCCTCTGATAAGATTTTTCGCATTTGGAGAATGATATTCGCACAATCTTTTTTGGATATCCGATTGCACCGACTTCTAGGATCCAGCCCACAAGCAAAACAAATCTCATCCGCATAGATATTGCCAATCCCAGCAATGATCGATTGATCCAAAAGAGCCATTTTTAAGGGCCGATGGGCTGAATGAATCTGCTGATAGAAATACATAGCATCGGCTCGTGGATCCGTAAAATCAAGACCTACATTTTTTAAAGCAGGCAAACTTGCCACATCTTCGGTTTTGGGATACAACCACATTCGCCCAAATTTACGTGTGTCATGATAACAAACATTTCGACCATCATCCATCTGCCAGATAGAGTGAATATGTTTACAAAAAGCGGGTGGTCGATCATAAATATAAAAGCGTCCTTCCATCCGTAAATGAACAACTAAAATAGATGTATCCAAGGTAAAAAGAAGATATTTTCCAATACGCGAAAAGGCATGAAACTTCTGACCTTGCAGTTGTTGACAGAATTGATCCACACTGGGATAGGCAATCAATTTCTCATAAAATACATTCACTTTCGCAATGGTATGATCTTGGAGTTGTCGTTCCAAGGTGGACACCACAACTTGTACTTCAGGACCTTCTGGCATTATTTCGCCTCATACCAGGTTGGTCCATAAGCCAAGGATGCTTTTAATGGCACGGATAATTCCAATGCATGTTCCATGGTTTCTTTGACAAGCTGTTTCATGATTTCCAACTCATTTTCTGGTACTTCAAAGATCAATTCATCATGAATCTGAAGAAGCATCTTCGATTGCACGTGTGCCTTTTTCATGGCTTGATCTACCTTGATCATCGCAATCTTGATCAAATCGGCCGCACTACCTTGAATCGGTGCATTCATAGCAGCTCGTTTACCGAATTCCCGCGTCATAAAATTCTTATCATTGATTTCCGGAATACTACGCCGGCGATGAAACATCGTTTCTACATAGCCATGTTCTTTACAAAAATCAATCAAACCATTCATGTACTGATGAATGTGTGAATAATTCGAAAAATAAGCATTCATAAATTCTTTGGCTTCCACTCGAGTGATATTTAATTGTTGCGAAAGGCCATAATCCGTTTGCCCGTATACGATTCCAAAATTGACCGTTTTAGCCATTCGACGACGATCTGGTGTAACTTCTTCCGGTTTACAATCAAAAATCAATGTAGCCGTTCTTGTATGAATGTCCTGATCTTCTTTAAAAGCTTCGATCATATGGGGTTCTTGTGCCATATGGGCCAACATACGCAATTCAATTTGCGAATAATCAGCAGATAAAAGAAGTGTTCCCTTCGGTGCTGTAAAAGCTTTACGAATTTCTTTTCCTTGATCATCACGAACACTGATATTTTGCAGATTTGGTTCACTACTCGATAATCGACCCGTTTGCGTCATCGTTTGATTAAAAGTCGTATGGATCTTTTCATCCATTTGAATGTGTTTTTGTAAACCATCGATATACGTGCTCTTGATTTTTGCGACTTTCCGATATTCCAATAATTTTGGGATCATTTCATGTTGATCTTTGATCTTTTCCAATACATCCGCCGAAGTAGAACGTTTTTTGCCTGGATGTTTCAATCCCAAATCATCATAAAGAACCATCGCTAATTGTTTTGGTGAATTGATATTAAATTCTTTTCCAGCTAAGGCATAAATGGCTGCCGAGATTTGATCCATCTTTTCAGAAATGGATACACCCATATCGGATAATATCTTTCGATCAATATGGATTCCTTCTTTTTCCATCTGAAACAAAATAGGAATCAGCGGCTTTTCGATGGTTTCATATAAATCAAATAATTCTTCATTTTTCAATTGTTTCCATATTTGTTTATATTTTTGGTCCAACACGACGATCAATGTGCTCATAACGGCCAATGAACGTTCCTCATTGGTTTTTTCTTTATTCTTTTTACTTAAATCATGAATGGACTCTGGTAAATGAATATGCATCGCTTCCAAAACGGCATCTTCATTGGTTGCTTGGGAATGCAGCAAAAAGCTAGCTACATGAAAGTCTTCCTTAAACAGACAAGGTTTAAACCCATTTCTTGATAGAAGATGCATCATCATCTTGGCATCCCAAGTCATATAGGCATCATCGATCAGACTGGTTTGAAAAGCTAGATCAAAAAGCGCATCCGTTTTTGAAATATAATAAACCGTATTTTCTTGTAAACCGATAAATCCATAGAGTTCCTGACTCATATATGGATCTGGCGAACAAATTGGTAATAAAAACGAACTTTGGATCGACCAACTATGGATTGTTTTATAAGAAACTTCTTCTTTGGTTTTGGCTTTTGTTGCCTGTGCAAAAGAATGCATTTCATATTTGGCATAAAAGTCATTCACAGTATCGTCAAAGCCATGAAAATCACAAGATTCCAAAACAAATGGAAGATCCATATCACGATAAATAGTGGCCAAATGTTTTGAAAGAAACGCATTGTCTTTATCATTTTCTAATTTCTCTTTGAGCTTCCCTTTGATCTCATCCATATGTGCATAGACTTCTTCTACACTGGGATGCGCTTTTAATAAACGAATCGCCGTTTTTTCGCCAACACCTTTTACCCCTGGAATGTTGTCGGCGGTATCGCCCATCAATCCTTTTAAATCAATGATCTGAATGGGTGTTAATCCATCATACATTTCTGAAAAATTCTCATTATCCACCAGCTTCATTTCGGTGATCCCTTTTTGCATCAATAAAACTTTTGTGGACCCATCGATCAACTGCAACAAATCACGATCACTGGTCAAGATCGTTGTATCTGCACTCTTTTGACATTGTTTGGCCATCGAACCGATGATATCATCCGCTTCATAACCATGTATTTCATAGCGTTTGATACCGGCTGCATCTAAAAATTCTCGAACAATGGGAAATTGAACTTTTAATTCATCATCCAATGGTTTTCTCGTTCCTTTGTATGGTTCATATTCTTGTTTTCGAAACGTTTGCGAATCGGCATCCCAAGCCACTAATAAAGCATCGGGTTGGATCGTATCCAAGGCTTTTTGCAGCATCATGATAAAGCCATAAACGGCATTGGTTGGAATGCCATTCGATGTCTGCATCGAATGACGATACATCGTTGCATAATAAGCACGGAAAAGCATCGAATTGCCATCCAGTAATAAGAGTTTTTTCATATTATCACCAACTTCTATTTATTCATTCTATCACGCAAAAAGGAAATGAGCTATGACTCACTTCCCAAAAGAACGAATTCGACGATAATTCTTTTTTTCTATGGCATTTTTTTGATTGGAATGCCGCATAGATATACGATCGATAAAATCAATAATATAGTAAAGGGCTAATAAAGCAGCACAATGAAATACGATCGTCATCAATTCCATATGAAGAAACCATCGGCCAAAAGAGACACTCACTTGCCCAAAAAGCTTTGAAACTAAGAAAGGAAGTATGTCTAACAAGATCACACAACCAATCGTACCTAACGAAAGCCATCGTACATCATCACTCGTTTTTTCAATGAGCCACCCCAAACCAAAACTAGCAGCTGGAAATAAGATCGTAGATAAAGGAAATGTGGATAAAAAGAAGTAATCATATATCAACCCACACAACATGCCCATCAATACTCGATCGATCCAATTTCGTTTATATACCAATAACAATAAGGCCATAAAACAAATATGTGGAACAAATGACATATTCTGAAAACTAAAATCAGGTGGCCAAATATAAACGATCAACGTATCCAATAAAGCCATGATCAACAAAAAGAGAAAGAATGTGCGCAATTTCATGATGCATCCCCATTTCCGACAACCATCACATATTTAAAACTTTGCATATTCGATACCGGCTTTACATAGATCTTAGAAATGATCGATGAATCATCTCGTTCAATTTCTGTAACTGTACCTACAAAGATACCACTTGGATAGTTGCCACCTTGTCCGCTTGTTGCGACAGCTTGCCCACTTGTCACGGTAGCATCATTATTGAAAAGTGACATACAATACTCATTCCGATTGGCATCATACGATTGAATGACACCTTCAACCGTCGAACCATCTTGTAAAGAAATTTTGACCGCGATATCATTTACTAAATTTTCGCTCGTTAACAATTCAACCGTACTTGTATTGACCTGGGTCTTTGTGACCAAACCAATCATACCTTCACTACTTTGCACCAACATGCCAACTTTTACACCTTGTGAGCTGCCTGCCGAAATGGTAATGTTTTGATTCCATGTTTCACTAGACCGACGAATCACAGAACAACTAATCATCTTTACATCACTATTGGTGTTTTTCACATTCAGTAGTTTTTCTAATTCTTCATTTTTATTTGCTTCTTCTTCATAGAGCGTTTTATAACTCTTTTGTTCCGCTAATTCTTGTTTTAAATAGTCATTATCATCTTGTTGATGCCAAAGGTTCGCGACATCATTAAATACATTGGCCAACGATGTGATTGGATATTCGATCAATCCATATTGAATATAGGTCCAAGCACTATATCCCATATTGGATAAAGCTTGTTGTCTTAAGCCAATCATGCATGTTCCAATCCCAAGAACAATGACGATCAATATCGCTAATACACGTTGTAGATGATTTAATCTCCGCATAATGATCCCTCAAATCTAAGACCTATTATACAAAGATTCCAATTTCCTTTCAATCTAGATATTGGCTTTGTCGAAAGGAATACCATCCATCTCTGCCGACGATGATATGATCTAAAAAATGGATACCCATCACTTGTGCGACTTCATTGATTTGTTTCGTGCAACGAATATCTGCATCGCTAGGATGCGGATCTCCCGACGGATGATTATGAATACACAAAACGGAACATGCATTTTCTAAGAATGCTTCTTTAAAAATATCACGAGGATGCACACAGCTTTCATTCAAAGTACCTTTAAACAATAGATGATGGGAAATGATCTTTCCTTTTGTATCTAAATATACAGCCACAAAATGTTCTTGTTTTTCATACGCATATTCCAATTTAAACCATTGCACGATATCATTAGGTACCGCAACAACATGCGAATACGCACTAGCTTTTGTAGCCCGAGAACACAATTCAATGCTTGCTAAAAGCTGCAAAGCCTTGACTTCTCGAATGCCTTGAATTTGCATCAAGCGATGGGGCGATAAATCAAACAGATTCGATAAATGGTTCGATACTTCAAATACCTCCTTTGCGATAGCAAATACCGAACGGTTTTTATTCCCACTCTGTAACATCAATGCTAATAATTCAACATCCGTCAATGACTTCAAACCAAATCGTAGTGCTTTTTCTCGAGGACGATCTGCCTCATTCATATCTTTCACTTTCATATATTCTAATACGCTTAAAAACAAGAAATAACAAAAAAGGGGTTTACACATTTTTCTAGTTTTGTTATTATATATAAGCACATGGCGGTTGTGGTGAAGCGGTTAACACAGCGGATTGTGGCTCCGTGATGCGCGCGTTCGAATCGCGTCAGCCGCCCCATTGTGAAATTGAAGCTCTCATTGAGAGCTTTTTTTTATGCTTTATGCTACAATACTGCCATGAAAAAAAATATCGCAATAACACTCGCGCTGATTGGTGCTTTAAGCTTGCCAACAACGATCTATGCCAATGACAATATCAATGCTTGTGACCCAACAGCTGAATGTGAAGAATCTAAGACTAAAACAACAGAAGAAGGCTTTGTCGAAATTTCGATGGATGAGGCTCTAACCTATTTTACCGAGAAAAAAAGTGGCATCCTCTTTTTTGGCTTTAATGCTTGTCCATGGTGCAAAGAAGCAAGACCCATATTAAAAAAAGTGGCCGATAAAAAGAATGTAACTGTTTATTATGTCAAAGTTCGTGATGAGGATAAGAATTTGTTGTATTCTGATGAGCAAAGAGTCGAATTGACAAAATACATACCCAAATATATGTCAAAAAACAAAAAGGAAGACAATAAACTTTGGCTTTATGTACCATTGGTCATTCATGTAAAAAAAGGAAAAGTCGTGGCTGGTCATGAAGGAACGGTCAAAAACCATGATGCCACAAAACGAAAAATGACAAAGAAAGAAAAGAAAAAGTTAGAAAAGACATATACGAAGATACTGAAATAAGTATCTTCGTTTTTCAAATAGATGAATTGTCAAATTAAGTGCAACACGATGTATGTGAGTCTGTTTCGTTCATAACTTCATTTGGTGTCTTATAGC
>NZ_JAXDRQ010000054.1:0-13702 GCF_034090965.1 Absicoccus sp.
TTCTTCTTTATCACGACGTCGTAGATCATATAAGACGCCACCATTCATCCCGACAATAAAACTTACATCTTGTTCAATGCCCCAATCATGGATCATCGGACGAACCGTTTCAATCGGACGTCCAGAAGCAATCCCAAATAAGATCCCATGATCTTTTAAACAACTGATCGCTTCGCGATTAATGGCAGGTACTTTTTTGTGTGAATCCAAAAACGTGCCATCTAGATCCGTTGCCACTAATGTGATTGTTTCGTTTTCCATAATTTCTTACCTCATAAATTCAATAAAAGCTTTATATCCTCGATATGCCTCATATACATCGGCTTTCGATGATATTTCATGGGGCGCATGCATATTGTGAAGTGGAACTCCACAATCAATCACACGCATACCATAATTAGCCAAGATATAGGCGATGGTACCACCACCACCAGCATCTACCTTACCTAATTCACCCGTTTGCCAATGAACCTGGCCTTGTTCCATGACAGCACGCAATTGGGCAATATATTCTGCATTCGCATCGTTACAACCACTTTTGCCCCGTGCACCCGTATATTTATTGAATGCAAGGCCATAGCCAAACTTTGGCTGATTCTCATTGGGACTGGAAACATCTGCATAATTGGGATCATGGGCCGCACATACATCACTAGACAACATAGCTGAATGGATCAAAGCCCGACGAACTGCCAAATTTGAATCTTTGCCTAAAGCATATAAGACTTCAGCCACAAAATCCTCAAAAAATTGAGACTGCATACCGGTTGCCCCTTGGGATCCTACTTCTTCTTTATCCACCAATAAACAAGCCGCCGTTCGTTTTAGATGGCGTGCTTCCAACATCGCTTGTAAAGATGTATAGGCACAAACTTTATCATCTTGCCCATACGCCAAGATCAAGCTTCTATCCAAGCCACATGAACGAGCTTGACCAGCTGGTACCACTTCCAATTCAGCACTGATAAAATCTTCTTCTTCAAATCCATAGGTTGTTTTTAAGATTTGCAGGATATGTGCTTTTACGGGCTCTTCCTTTACATCGGCCAACGGAATCGATCCAATCGTCACATTTAACGATTCTCCTTCCACGACTTGATCCGCTTTTTTATTCATTTGTTTCGAAGCCAAATGAATCAATAAGTCACTGATCACAAAGACAGGATCTTCTTCTTTATCACCGATAGCCACATCGATTGTTTGCCCATTTTTCAAAACAACCACACCATAGATAGCCAACGGAATGGTTACCCATTGATATTTTTTGACACCACCATAATAATGCGTATCAAAATAGGCCAGATCTCCCTCTTCATAGAGCGGATGTTGTTTCAAATCCAAACGAGGACTATCAATATGAGCCCCTAAGATATTCATCCCTTCTTCCAAAGGATCATCGCCAATTTGCATCAAGGCAACCGCCTTATTCATCTGATTCATATACACTTTATCTTGAGGATGCAACGACTCTTTCTTTTGAATGATTTCTTCGATATTGCGATATCCTGCTGCTTCGGCTTTTTCAATGGCCAGCTTCACAAAGCGACGTTCCGTCTTGGCTTCACTTAGAAATGCCATATACTCGTCACAAAAAGACATTACTTCCGCTTGTTTTTTTTCATCATATTCTTTCCATGCTAATCCCATATGATCTCCTCCATTCTTTTCAATAATCTTTTTGATAATTCAATTTTTGATGGATCCGTATTTTTCCAAACGATCCCGCCACCATGATCATTTAATTGTCCATTTTGATTTAAAATATCTTCTAAATGACGAATGGTTCCCCAATTGCCATCCACGATATGGACATCTTGTGGCAAAAGCTTCTTTAACGCATTCCGATAAAACAAAAAATGTGTACAACCTAAAACAATACTATTTACTTTTGGACTTTGATGTAAATATTCATTTAAAGTACGCGCAATCATCGTTTCCTGATCCAATCGATCTTCCTCTACGATTCGAACCAATTGAGGACAAGGTACCCGATAGATCGTATGTTCATCATCAAATCGATCCATCAAGCGCGCAAATTTTTGTTCTTTTAGGGTCAATTCCGTGGCCCATACAGCAATATGTTGTCTCGGTCCTTTTTCACAAGCGACTTTTAAAGCCGGTTCCATACCAATGATAGGAATCTCGTAACGATCGCGCAATACATCCACACAGGCACTTGTCGCTGTATTGCAGGCAATCACGATTGCTTTCACATGTTGTGCGACAAACCAATCGCAAATCGCAATGCATCGTTGCGTAATTTCCTCTTTGGTTTTGGTACCATATGGATTGTATTGCGAATCTCCTAAGAAAATAAAATCTTCTCGTGGTAACACCTTTTTAGCAACCGATAATACACTGATTCCACCCAATCCAGAATCAAATATACCAATGGGATCATTTTCCATTTTGTTGCCTCCTATCAAAATATTTTTCCATAAAATCCGCCCAGCCATCCATTGTGCATGGACGATCGGTCACCACATCGGCAATCGCTTTCGTATCTTCTGAGCCATTTTTTAAACAAACGCCTAACCCACTATATTTCAACATCCCATTATCATTGGATGTATCACCAAAAGCCATGACCTGTTCTGGCGATAAGCCATTGATTTCACAATATTGTGAAAGTGCATATCCTTTATCCGTATGAATATTGGTAAATTCAAATAAGGTCGGTTGCGTTTTGAACCCAATATAATTTGGACTTGGATGCGCTCGAAAATAAGCCTCCACATCAGCCATCTGGTGTGCCTTTATTCGAAACATGATCTTTGCGTTTTCTTTCCGATAGAGATAGGACAGATCATCCACTTTATGGATCGATCGATGCCCCGAAAGAGCCGAACTAATAACGGTCGTATCGCGTTTGACACAAACGATGGTATCATCTTCATAAATGATGGGGTTGGCATGAAATTGTTTCATAATTTCAATCGTTTCCTTGATCCATTCCGGTTTCATCAAATAATATGTATATTCTTTTTGATGAACCGCATCACGAAGACTGGAACCATTCATACCAATCAACATATCAACAGGTTCAATATGCCATCCTTCGATCATATGATCAAGATCCCAAAAAGGACGACCACTGGCCAAGCCAAAATAAATATTCTTTGCCTTTAAGGTCTTGATCATTCGCTTAGCTCTTGGTGTCAGCAATTTATGTCGAACCACCAAAGTATCATCGATATCACAAACAACTAACTTCAAATCTTTTATCATGTTTCCAGTATACCACGAAAAAGAGCTAACCATTCCGATTAGCTCTTGCGTTCAAAGAATTAATGAATCAATGCGACTTTTCGATACATATCCGCATGCAATCGATATTTATCTTGATGAGCGATAACTTCTGGACAAGCTGTAAAGGCACGATCCAAATAATACGTATTTCCATCGGTACCATCAAACATATAGATCATGGTGGCTATACCACAATCCAATACATATGGATGTACTTTCATTTTTCCTTTCTGTTCATACATGGTCTCAATAAATTCTTTGGGTTCTAAATGGACAATTGCACTCATATGTCATCTCTCCTTGTCGATGTCTACATTATGTCGAAAAGTATCCATCTCAACAATAAATATTTTGTTTTATACAAATAAACAAAGATTTTTCATTTGTAATATAACATGTAAGCGTTATACCTATTTTGTTATCCAAATAAATTAATGTATCATAAAAAAAGGAATCAAACGATTCCTTCTTCCAAGTGCTTTTGGTTTCTCTTGATAAACCTTGTCTCTCACACTTGTATAGATGAAAGGAGTTCCTCTCTATTATGTATGGAACTCCTTCCTGCGTTATATCTCATCCCGATGTTGTTTTCTTTCTCTTCTTTTGAAGTATGCAAAATTTTCGCATGGTTTATAAAACATCTGGCCTGAGCATCTACAGAGCTTTTCTACCCTCTGTTATAACCTCTTTTCACTTGTATCATAAAGAAAAGAGGTCCACCTTTCAATCCATCTGGAAAGAATGACCTCTCAAGTGGTATTTATCGATTGACGATAGGTTTTCGTTCCGCTTTTAGATTGTGTTGTTTTTCTGCCCGACGATCCAATTCAGCTTCTACATCATCCAAGGTAATGCCTTTTTCTGCCATTAACACCAACACATGGTAGGAAAGGTCGCAAATCTCACCAATCAACTCTTCTTTGGATTGCGATAAAGCCGCAACCACAACTTCTGTTGATTCTTCTCCTACTTTTTTTAATATTTTTTCCAATCCCTTGTTGTAAAGATACGTTGTATAACTACCTTCTTCTGGATTGGCTTTTCTTTCGACAACCGTTTGATAATCCCGCTCTAACGCTTTCATTTTACTTCTTCTCCTTCTAGTGTCCGATAAAAACATGTACGATGTCCCGTATGGCAAGCCGCACCATCTTGTACGACCTTCAATAAGATCGTGTCATCATCACAATCGACCAAGATTTCTTTGACATGTTGATAATGGCCACTGGTTTCCCCTTTTTTCCACAATTCCTGACGCGATCGCGACCAATACGTGGCCAATCCCGAACGCAACGTTTCTTGTAGACTTTCTTCATTCATATAACCCAGCATCAACACTTGGCCATTCTCGATATCTTGAACCACACACGGAACCAGACCATCGCCTTTATTAAAATCAATTTCAATCATAAACGTACAGGAATTCCTTTCTCTTTTAAATATGTTTTGACATCATGCACCGTCAATTCATCATAATGAAACAGGCTAGCGGCTAAAGCAGCATCCGCCGCTTCTTGATCAAACACATCATAGAAATGTTCCAACGAACCGCAACCACCACTCGCAATCACGGGTACGGGCACTTCCTCTCGTACCGCTTTACAAAATTCCAAATCGTAACCGGCTTTGGTTCCATCCGTATCCATGCTCGTCAACAAGATTTCACCTGCACCCAAAGCCACACCTTGTTTGATCCATTCTAAAGCATCCAAACCCGTATCGATCCGACCACCATGTACAAATACATTCCAGCCCGATCCATCTTCGCGCTTTTTACCATCAACAGCCAAGACCATACATTGATTGCCAAATTGTTTAGCCCCTTCCGAAATCAATTGCGGATTCTTTACTGCGGCACTATTTACACTCACTTTATCGGCGCCAGCTCGCAACATTTTACGAACATCTTCGATCGTACGAATGCCACCACCGACAGTAAATGGCATATAAATTTCTTTGGCAACTTCTTTGACAACATTGACCATCGTATCACGATGTTCATGCGTAGCTGTAATATCTAAGAAAACCAATTCATCGGCTCCTTGTTCATAATATTTACGAGCCAGTTCTACGGGATCGCCCACTTCTTTTAAACCAACAAAGTTGACACCCTTGACAACTTTTCCATCTTTTACATCCAAACAAGGAATGATTCGTTTAGTCAACATGATGATGCTCCTTACAATATTGAATGGCTTCCGGCAAATGCAATGTATCCGAATAGATAGCTTTGCCCGTAATGGCACCATACAAATCCAAATCATTTAAAGCGGCAATATGTGCCATATCACGAATCCCACCACTTGCGGTAATATGTATCGATACCGTATTTTTTAGTTGTTTCAACATTTCCATATTCGGACCTTGCAACGTACCATCTTTGGAGATATCCGTAAAGATCAACGTTTGAACGCCCAGACGTTCCATTTCCTTCGCAAAATCCAAATAATAATAGTCACTGTCTTCGAGCCAACCTGCACCACAAACATATCCATTCTTACAATCCATACCCACAGCAATCTTGTCTCCATATTGTTTGATGGCCGCTTTCAACAAAGCTTGGTCATGGATTGCAGCCGTGCCTAGGATTACTCGCGAAAGGCCACGCTCCAAATAATAGGTGATATCTTCCATCGTCCGTATGCCACCACCCATTTCACAAGGAACCGAAACCGCATTGGCTACTTCACAAATCAGATCCGCATTCTTCTTGGAGCCTTCTTTCGCACCATCTAGATCCACCAGATGAATATACTCTGCCCTTGCTTGTTCAAATTGTTTCGCAATGGTCAATACACTATCGCCCACTACTTCTTTTTTTCCATAATCACCTTGATACAAACGCACAGGTGCTTGATCAATGATATCAATAGCTGGCAATATGATCATACAAATTCCTCCACAAAATATTTTAATATCGCAAGTCCATCTTCGGCACTCTTTTCTGGATGAAATTGTGCACCCAATACATTTTCATGATAAACCAATCCTGGAATCTGATAAGGACCGTAGTGACAATACCCCAAAAGATCAGCTGGATCCATGTCGCTGGCATAATACGAATGAACAAAATAAACAAAAAGACGAGGGGATACCTCTTTAAAAATCGGATGCTCTTGTGCTTTTTCCAATTGGTTCCAACCAATATGAGGAATACGAATGGATGCATCCGTCATCGGGATCACTTGTCCTTTTAAAAAACCAAATCCAGGTGTATAGCCATCTTCTTGTCCGGCTTCAAATAATACCTGCATTCCCAAACAAATGCCTAGTAATGGTTTCTTTTCTTCTTTGACGAATTGACAAATGGTCTCATACATACCGGAATCATGGATATTTTGCATCGAATCGCGAAAAGCACCAACACCAGGCAAGATCAACTTATCACATGTTTTTAAAGCATCTGGATCCGAAACGATCCTATTTTCCACACCTAGATGATTACATGCATTTTGTACACTGGCTAAATTTCCCATGCCATAATCAATGATCCCAATCATTCGAGTTTTCCTTTCGTACTGTATACCCGATCGCCATTGACGATGATAGCTTGACTGATCGCATGTCCCAAACCTTTAAAGATGGCTTCGATCTTATGATGATCATTGTTGCCATAATATACATTGACATGCAAAGTCAAACCACACGCAAACGCAAAGGCACGTAAGAATTCTTCTACCATTTCACAAGACAGGGTTCCCACTTGTTCGCGTTTCAATTCACAATGATAAACAAGATAAGGACGGCCACTAAAGTCCAAAGTGACATTCGCTAACGTTTCATCCATCGGCAAAGTGAAAGAACCATAACGGTTAATGCCCACTTTATCCCCCAGGGCCTGGACAAAAGCTTGACCTAATGTAATTCCACAATCTTCGATCGTATGATGATCACAAACATACAAATCACCTTGGGCTTTGACATCTAGATCAATGCCAGCATGAAATCCAAATAAGGTCAACATATGATTAAAAAAACCAATGCCCGTATCAATTTGTGTATGTCCATTCCCATCCAAATTGACTTTCACTTCAATATCGGTTTCTTTGGTTGTTCGCTTGATTTGTGCTTCTCTCATAGCATTTCCCTCACATATTGTGATATGACATTCAAGACTGCCTCATTTTCTTGTTTATTACCAATCGAAATACGGAAATGATCCGTACCCGGAAAATCACGAATGGTGATATCGGCTTCTTTGAATAATTTCAATAATAAAGCTTTATTTTCTGCTTTTCCATAAATGAAGTTGGCTTGACTTGGATAAAATTCCACAAATCGATACAACATCAGTTTATCCAACATCTCATCCCTAAAAGAAGTGGTTTGTTGGATCACGATGGAAATATCTTCATAATGATGCAAAACGATCGTTGCGAGCTTTTGCGATACGGTATTGACCGAATAAGGAACTTTTCGTTGGTCAAGATCTGCTATTCGTTTGGCATTTCCACACACAAACCCCACACGAAGACCGGCCAAACCAAACGCTTTGGATAAGGTGCGCGTTACTAATAAATTCTCATATCGATCCAATTGATCCAATACGGATTGATCGCCAAATTCCATGTATGCTTCATCGATCAAGACCGGACAAGAAAAGCTTTGTACGATCTTTAAAATATCTTCTTTTGAAACACAGTGTCCCGTCGGATTGTTGGGATTGGAAAACAAAACGAAGTCAACCCCCTTTTCTTTTCCTTTTTGAATAAAATCATCCACATCGAAGGAACCATCTTCCTGGGTAACATATTTTTCAATATTTGCTTCATAACTCGATGCATAATAATCGAACATGCCAAAATCAGGAGACAATGTATACATGGTCTTTTCATGATCCAGATAGGTAGACAGCACCAAAGATAAACATTGATCCGATCCATTTCCAGCAATGATTTGTTCCGGTCTTAAGCCTTTGACTTGTGCATAGGCTTTCCGTAACGCACTACACGTATCATCTGGATATCGATTCATATCAATGGTCGGTAAAAGCTGTACCATTTCTTCCATCACTTTTTCCGATACATTATAAGGAGATTCATTCGCATTCAATAAGATTCCCGTTTGTGCATGAGATTGATACGCTTCTATTTCTTTTCCCATGATTGGACCCTCACTTTCACGGCATTCGCATGCCCATCTAAATTTTCTTCTTCCGCCATCTGGATGATATATTGTCCATACGCATCCAATGCTTCTTTTGAATAATGTAAGAAACAAGAACGTTTCACAAAACTGTCAACCCCCAAAGCACTGGAAAAACGGGCTGTGCCATTGGTTGGCAACACATGGTTGGTGCCACCAAAATAATCCCCAATACTTTCACAAGTATAATATCCCATGAATACACTTCCGGCATTGACCACTTGAGCGAGATAGGACATTGGATCTTCAACCATCAATTCTAAATGTTCTGGTGCAATTTCATTGGCAATATCAATACATTCGGAAATGGTATCACAAAGAATGGATTTGCCATAATTTTTTAAACTTTGTTCGACAATTTCTTTCTTTGGCAATTGCGCCGATTGTTCTTTCAATTCGGCATTGATCGCGTCAATTTGCGTTTGACTGGTTGCCAATAAAATCGGACTGGCCATCGGATCGTGTTCGGCTTGTGATAAGAGATCCGCAGCGACAAATACAGGATTGGCATGATCATCAGCCACAACTAAGATCTCACTAGGGCCGGCAATCATATCAATATCCACTTTTCCATAGACCAATTTCTTAGCTGCCGCCACAAAGATATTACCCGGACCACAAATCTTATCGACCGATGGAATGGTTTCCGTCCCATAGGCCAAAGCCGCAATGGCTTGGGCACCGCCAATTTTATAAATATCGGTCACACCTGCCAATTTAGCAGCAAACGCAATGTTTGGATTGATCTTACCTTCTTTGTTGGGTGGTGTGACCATCACAATGCGTTTCACTCCAGCTACCGCAGCTGGAATCGCATTCATTAGTACACTACTTGGATATTGGGCTCGGCCTCCAGGAACATAAATTCCCACACTGGATAAAGGAAGCACCCGTTGACCAAGATAGACACCCTTTTCTTCTTGGAGAATATACGATTGGTTTACTTGTGCTTGATGAAAATACGTAATATTTTTTTTCGCTTTTTTCATCGATTCCATAAAGAACGAATCACAATGAGAAATGGCTTCTTCCAATTCTTGCTCGGATACTTTCCATGCATCCATTTCAATGCCATCAAATTGTTTGGTGTATTTTTGACAAGCAATATCTCCCTGTTGACGAACATCTTTTAAAATGTTGGATACCGTAACCAAGACATCACTGGAAATTTCTTGACTTCGACTCTTTAGATACGAAGATAATACTTGATAATCATTTTTATTGATGGGCTGCAGCATTTTGTTTCACCATTCTTTCCAAATCTTTTAACACATCCATGACTTCTTGTCGTTTCAATTTAAAACTGGCTTTATTTACGATGACACGCGCACTGATGGGACAAACATCATCTAAGACAACCAACCCATTTTCTTTTAGGGTCGTTCCGGTTTCCATGATATCCACAATGCCATCACACAGCCCCAGGATCGGTGATAATTCTACGGAACCATCGATCTTGATGATTTCAACATCCATGCCTTTCGCATTAAAATAAGCTTTGGCTACATTGGGGTATTTGGTCCCGATTTTGATATGACCAACTTTATTCAATAGATCAATGTCAGGTAAACTGGCCACGATGAATTTACATTTGCCAATTTCCAAATCGAGCATTTCATAATATTCTTTGCCACCCTCTAAGATAGTGTCTTTACCAACAACGCCGAGATCGGCAACACCATGTTCTACATAAGTCAAACAATCATTGGACTTTACTAAAAAATAACGAATGTCTTTTTTCGTATCTTCAAAGACCAAAGCTCGTCCTTTATCTTTTAAATTTTCAATGCCATATCCACATTCTTCCAACATGGCAACGGTTTTCTTTTCCAAACGACCTTTCGTTAAGGCAATAGATAAACTCATTCGACGACCTCCACTTCTTCACGATCCCAAATGATCAATTCCACTGGATTGGTTTTTCGTATTTCTTGCGCTTTTTTCAAAGCTTCCACTTGTTTCGTTTCAGGATAACAAATTTTTATGGTTTTGGTTTGTGGTGCTTTCACAACGGATAATAAATAATCCAATTTCACACTGAATCCACAAGCTGGCAAGTCACGGCCAAATTTTTTCAACAATGAATCATATCGACCACCACTTAAGACACTATGTCCAACTCCATTCACATAGCCCTCAAAAATAATGCCTGTATAATAATCCAAATGTGGTACTTTTCCTAAATCAAATTGAATATGGGAACGATAGCCTAATTCGGATAACTTTTCATATAAGCCTTGTAGCTGATATACGACGGCTTTCAATGCGGAATTAAAACTGAGAACCAGGGCTTGATCCAAAGCATCCGGACCAGATAATAATGGTAGTTCCATGAAGAATTGGGCTTCCTTTTCTTTTAGATGCAATTTTTTGACAAATTCTTTTAATTCCACCATGCTTTTTCGATCGACCAGATTGGCTAGTTCATATTGCACATTGGCATCCAACTGCAAGGTTTGACAAGCCAATTTAAAGAAATCACTGTTACCAATTTCTAATTGATAGTCATCAACACCGATGGCTTCCATCGTATCCAAGGCCAAAACTAAAACTTCAAGATCATGACTGGAGTCCAAACCAATGAGTTCCACACCACAGTCGCTGACTTCACCGAGTTGGCCAGCAAACATCTGTCGCACTTTAAAGACGTTGGAACAATAGCGAATGCGATAGGGTGGTTTGATCTTGGTGTATTTGGATGCACAAACACGAGCAATAGGTACGGTCATGTCCATACGTAAAGTTAGGATCTGGCCATCTTGATCAAAGAACTTATACATATCTTGTTCATTGACTTCACTAAATGCATTTTGATAGGTTTGTAGAAATTCAATCGATGGTGTCATGATGCGTTGATAACCATAGGATTCAAAAACACCTTCAATTCGTTTTTGTAGAGCGGTTTTCTTGGCACAATCTTCTAAAATGATATCGCGCATGCCCAAAGGAATTTGGATTTGTTTCATATTGCCTCCTAAATAAATAAAAAAACGTCCCTGATAAGGACGTTTGATACGTGGTTCCACCTTACTTCATCGCCACTTCACAATGACGACCTCTCTAAGTGCTATCACACTCTGGTCCAGTAACGAGGACAACCGGATCGAACTACTCGATTCGCACGACCAACTCCAGGATGTGTTCGTTTTGACGTACTCTTTCTTTTCACCAACCAGAAAGTCTCTACTTGCCGTTTCGAAAACTACTATTTCCCTTCTTTGTTGTATTTATAATATAGATAATCTGGGTTCAAATGTCAACTTGAATTGTAAGAAATTGTAACTAAAATGAAAATTGTTTCAGAACAGAGGCGCAATCAGCCGCACGATGGCTCGCCAGGTTCGAACGATCATATTGATAGGACCTTTATACGCTTCACTCACATCTTTCGATAAATCAAACATATGATTAAAATCCTTTTTCATATCAGCAATACAATCGACATGGGATAGGTAGACACCATTTTCAAAATGAAGATACAAAGATCGATAGTCCAGGTTGATCGTTCCACACGTTGCGACAGTATCATCACTGATACACATTTTCGCATGAGGAAAACCAGGAATGTATTCAAAGATGCGAACGCCACCGCGAACCAAATCGCGGTAAAAAGATTGGGTAAACATATACGTGATTTGTTTATCGGGTGTTCCTGGTGTGATGATTCGAACATCTACACCGCGTTTGGCGGCCAATGTCAAAGCACGCGTCATTTCATCGGTAATGATCAAGTAGGGAGTCACAAAGTATACATATTTTTTGGCATGATTCACAATGCTCATATATACATCTTCACCGAGATATTCATCATCCAATGGTGAATCCGCATAAGGTTGAACAAAACCTTTGGATGGTACGGGTTGAGCCGTCAAATATTTTGCCATGGCTTGATGGGTTGGATCGTTGGCATTCCACATTTCTAAAAAAGTTAGGGTCATGGAACGAACGGCACTTCCTTCCAAGCGAATGCCCGTATCCTTCCAATATCCATACGGATGGGTCCGATTGAAATATTCTTCTGCTAAATTATATCCGCCTGTATAGCCAATTTGACCATCAATGACCGTGATTTTTCGATGATCTCGATTATTCATAAAAACTAAGATCCAAGGTCGGATGGGATTAAAGACCTGACACTGAATGCCATAGCTTTTCATTTCTTTGATAAAGCTTTTATTTAGAAAACCAATGCTGCCCATATCATCATAGAAAATTCGTACTTCGACGCCAGCAGCCGCTCTTTCAATCAATACTTCTTTCATCTGCCCAAAAGAATAACCATCTTCAATGGCATGATATTCCATGAAAATAAAATGTTGCGCTTTTTTCATGTCTTCAATTTGGGCATTGAATCCATCGATGGCTTCTGGATAATAAGTAATGGCGGTATCTTTATAAACGGGAAAATGACCACAGTTCCATATCAGATGGGCATCTTTCGCACTATCGATATCCACCGATTCCATTTCTTTTAGGATAGCTCGGTCTTGATGAAAATAGCGATATAAAAATAGATCAATATGTGTATATACTTCGCGCACATGGGTAACTAGGCTGGTGCGTCCAATCAAAAAGTAAAGGCCCATCCCAAACATTGGAAAGGCCAAAATCAATGCCATCCATGGAACATTGATAGAAACATTCTTATCCCGTCCATAGATCCACAAAGCCACTAAGATGGCTAAATTATTGATGGCTTGTCCGATTTGTGGAGAAATAAATTGCAGTTGACCAAATAGATTCAATAGCCAGAAAATCTGAAAAGAGACCGCAACAATCACCACGAAAAGACGCATGATACTATTCCGGACATTGGTCCTTTTTTCGACGCGCATTTTAGACATGATACCTTTCCTCCACTGTGCCATCCAATGATTTCCAAGTGAGTGTGTCCTTTTCTAGCAATATGTAACTATGCGCGCTTTCGGCTTTTGGCAGAGATATCGAGCCCGGGTTACAAAAGAGCGTATTTCCTTCTTGATGATGTCCAGGAATATGGGTATGTCCATAAAAAATAATAGGAACATGGGGAAAAGGTTTATGTCCATGGCAACAATAAATCAAGTGTTTGCCTGTATCGATATACACATTTTCTACCAAGGGAAAGTCTAAGACCATTTGGTCCACTTCACTATCACAATTTCCCCGCACACAAAGGATGGAAGAAGCCAATGGATTTAATAACGCAATAACGCCTTTGGGATCATATCCTTTGGGCAAATCATTTCGTGGCCCATGATAGAGAATGTCTCCTAATAAAACCATTCGATCGCATTGATTCTTTTTAAATTGATCAACAAGTTGCTGA
>NZ_JAXDRQ010000055.1:0-27922 GCF_034090965.1 Absicoccus sp.
TCACGCCATGTTGGTGCATACAATAATACTTTTTTATGGGCAGGAATATGAAATCGTTGTTTTATATTTTCGATTTCTTCTGGGGTAATATTGGTCAAAAAATCATTTCGTGGATAACCGGTTTTGATCAATCGTTTTGGATTAATACGAAAAGCCGTTTGAAAGACTTCATAACTAAATTCATTCGGTGCAATCATATAATTGTACTTGGCGACATCATCGTCATAGGTATCCGTCATTTGTTTCCGATTCATACCACTGCGATAGAACGTCTGATTTTCAACTTCTACAATGTCATGGGCCAATCGTTTTAATGGGGTACCATGCCATGTTTGTAGATACACCTGTTCCGGTTTTTTCTGGATATGTTTCGGTAATTTACAATTTACGATCCAGTATTTGGCTTTACACATGTAATAAAAATAATGCAAAGAATTATACCGAATGGTTTTGGCATGTTCAATTTCCACATTTGGTTTCTTCAATGCCCATACAAACGTATAATCATCAAATCGTGATTGTTTACACATTTCTTGATGAATATATTTTGGATTATCCGTATAGCCACGTCCATGAAAGGCAATGAAAATGACGGTGTGCTCATCCACAGACACCGTCTTTTGCATCCCTTTGTAGACGACTTTAAAACAACGAACGACCAATCGTTTGGCATGTCGGATCATATTTTGTTTCCATGCCATATCATCACCTACTCCTTACCTAACAATGCTTTCGCAACATGTTCCGATGCATGTCCATCATCGTAACAACAGAAACGACTATAGAATGTATCATAACGTTCCTTGTATTCTTCTGTGATTTTGTCAATATTTTCAATCGCATCGACAACTTCTTCACTTGTATACAATAATGGTCCTGGAACTTCTGTATTCATATCAATATAGAAACCACGCAATTGATTCTTATACTTATCTAAATCATACGTATAGAATAAAATAGGTCGTTTCAAGTTAGCATAATCAAAGAACACACTCGAATAATCGGTGATACAAATATCACTGATCAAATAGATTTCTGAAATATCGTCATAATCGGATAGATTATAAACAAATCCGTCCATGCCTGTCACATCGATCTTATCCGAAATATAATGATGGGTACGCAACAAGACAACGTATTCATCCGATAATCGTTCTTGCATCAAATGCAAATCCAAAGCCAATTCGAATTTATATTGACCCGAACCATAATGTTGATCATCACGCCATGTTGGGGCATATAAAATCGTTTTCTTATCGGCTGGAATACCTAATTTCTTGCGTAAATCTTTCGCAATTTCATCTTTATTTGGCCAATATAAAATATCATTTCGTGGATAGCCATATTCCAACATTTTACCTTCATACATAAAACAACTACGGAATGTTTTGGTACTGAATGGATTGGCACTGACCAAAAAATCCCAATCTTGTCTTTGTTTATAGAATTGTTGCTTATACTTTGGTGAAGCACTCGTTACTTCTTGTTGATCAAAAACCAAACGTTTTAGTGGCGTACCATGCCAAGTTTCCAAGAAGACTTGTCCTTCGCGTTTCCGATACCATAGTGGTGGTCGTACATTGAACACAAGATATTTGGCAACGGCTAAGTAATACGCATATTCAAAACTAAAACGTTTAACACATTTGGCTCCATAAGGAATCTTTGCCCCATCATTGATGGCCCACACACATTCATATTCGGGATAATGTTGAGCAATATATTCATAAATATATTTCGGCGAATCACTATAATTTTTCGCCATAAATGTTTCAAATAAGATCACATTCTCTTGGATTGGTTTTTTTAAATAACGATGAAAATACGCTAATTTATAAGCCGTATTCTTATTTTTGAAAACATGTTTTAATTTCTTTTTACCCAATACCCAACGCACTTCTTTTTGTACGCCATTCAAATCATTATTCAATAAAGCTTGAACGAGTTTTCGATTGGAATGATTCAATTCATCCAATACTTCTGGACGACAATTTTCAATACATGGGATCATGGCTTGGAAATATTCATTGCGCCAACGGTCATCTTGCGATCGTCGAATACTTTTTGCCATGCGTCGAGTAAAGAAATGAACCACTTTAAAATCTAAATAATAACGAACAATGCCATCACTTGTGATCGCATTTCGCGTAAATTCAATAGCGCGAATCCGTTCATAAAAACGATCATCACTTTCTTCTTGGCTTAAAGCCGGATAATTGATGGGATCGTTATGTTTTCTTTTGACATAGGTAGCCTGTTCTACATAAGCTTCACTTTGGATATGTTCCAAGATTGGACATAGGAAGGTCATATCACTGTAGTAACGAAATTCTTCATGAAATTTAAAAGAATACATGCGCAAGAAAACCGTTTTATATAAAACACCTAAAACGGTCACATTGCGAATACCGTGTTTTATACGCAATAAATAATAGACCGCACGCAATTGAACGGGATCCACATTCGGATTCTTCGCTTTATAGGAATCTATCTTTTCAAGACGTTTTTGTTCCTTTTCGGCTTCATCTTCGGGATCGATTTCTTTATTTTCTAATTTCTCTAAGTAATTGGCTTTATTGTTCCATGTATGTGCAACGGAACCATACACAATATCTTGTCCTTGGGCGGCCTGTGCCAACAAAGATAATGTATCTTCTAAAACATAATCATCGGCATCCAAAAAATAGACATATTCACCTTGAGCGTGGTCCAAGCCGACATTGCGACATGCAGCCACACCATGTACATCCGTTTGGATCAAGCGGACAAAAGGATACTTTTTGATGATGGGATCGATATCATCATGATCTTTATCCACCACTAAAAGCGTTTCAAAATCTTGAAACGCACTCGCTTTTAAACTATCTAAACACTCTTCTAAATAGTGGATATAATGGGAAAAAGGAATAATGATACTAATTTTTTTCATACTACTTATTTTTCATGTCCTCTTTTAATTGCGTTGAACTAATTCCTTCGGTTCTTGGTAGATATACGACCTCACAATAGTCTTTTAAGAAATCAAATTTTCCCTTCCAGTCGTCTCCCATAACGAAAACATCCACATCATATTTTTGTACATCTTTGATTTTTTGATCCCAACTATCTTCTGGAATAACTTTATCCACATATTTGATGGCTTCCACGATGGCCATCCGATCTGTATCTGAAATTTCACATTTTTTATGTTTTTCTTCCCAATTAAAACGATCGGTGCTGACGGCAACAATCAAATAATCACCTAATTCTTTTGCTCGACGCAAAAGATTTAAATGACCAATGTGAAATAAATCAAAAGTTCCATATGTTATTACTGTTTTCATCTTCGTCACCTTTTCTTTCTATGAAATAGCGAAAATTTCTTTGGTGGCGCCTCCACCAATCGCTTTTCAAACTTTTCATCCATAAATTTCTTTTTTTGTTTCTTTGTCATGGCATTCATAAAATCGACATATTCGGAATAATCATCACATACTTTATCTATGTCATCAATTTCTATCAGTTTGCCACCTTCGATCCACATACCCGTTTTGCAGAAATCACGAACCTGACTTAAAGAATGAGAAATAAAGAAGATAGTTTTTCCTTCTTCATCACGCAATTTCATCATACGATCCATACATATTTTTGCGAAACATTTATCACAAACACTTAATGCTTCATCAACAATGAAGATATCTGGATTTAAAGCTAAAGAAATGGAAAATCCCAAACGTGATTTCATACCAGAAGAATATTTTTTTACTGGTTGATAGAGAAAATCTCCCAATTCCGCAAAATCAATGACATCATCGGTTATTTCCTGAATGCGTTTTTTTCGCAATCCCATCAATGCTCCTTTGACATTGATATTTTCTAGACCAGTCAATTGGGGATTTAACCCTGTATTGATGGCAATCAAAGCTTGTTCGCCATTGATCTTCATGGTGCCGCTATTGATTTCAGAAATACCTGATAATAAAAGCGATAAAGTGGATTTTCCCGATCCATTTGTTCCTAAAATACCGACGACATCGCCTTGTTTGATACGAAAGGATACATCTTTCAAGGCATAAAATTCTTTTTTATCTGTTTTATATTGATTATTTTTATTCCGAAGTGTATAAATCTTTGAGATATTTTCAACTTCAACTGCATATTCCGTATTTGCCATCCCATCCTCCTAGATCATATCAATGAATTTTTTCTTAAATTTATACATCAATAGACATCCAATCGCAAAAATCAAAAAAACCAAGCACCAAAAATAGAGGGTGATAGCGGGATGATTCAGTACACTGCGGCCATAAAATATCGCATCCCGATAGCCTTGGATCACATAGTAGACCGGATTGGCTTTTACAAGCTTATTTAAAATGGAATGGAAAGGGACGTGACTTTTAAAATGACAATCCCAAAGAATAGGTGAAAAATACATCAACATACGCATGATCGAAGTAATAAATTTTTTCACATCACGCCATAACATGGTCAATACTGATAAAACCAGCGAGATGGCTTCTCCCAACATAAAAGCACAAAACATATAATAGATGATCCACAACCAATTCCAGGTAGGTGTATATCCACTGAGTAATAGTGTGACAAAGGTGATGATCAACATCACGAAATGGTTAAATAATTCTTTTAAACAAACCGTTGCAGGTAAAACGGAAACCGGAAATTTCATTTTGGTGATGACATTTGTCTTGGCAAAAACGGCTGAACAACCTTCCGTAATACATGGTCGAATATACCACCAAACCGCAAAACCAACAACCAACCAAGGAAGATAGGGAACGGTGATTCCACGATATGTTTGAGCACTACGTCCCCAAGCGACACCAAAGACAAGCCAATAGGTGAAAACTTGAATGGCGGGTGAAGCAAAATTCCAAAATATACCAAATTTAGAATCGCGCATATCCGCTAACAACTCATATTTAGCGATACTATAAATGCGATATAAATTCGTAAAGTTTTCTTTCACCACATATGAAATGCTTTTAAACATAAATACGCTCCTTTAACGATAATAGTTTATCATAAAATAAAAAGAATCTACACTCTGGCAGATTCTTTCGTTATTCGTCGTCTTCTGACTGAGTTTCTTGATTTTCATCCTCTTCATCGTCGTCATCTTCATCATCAACGGCAATGGAATCCGTATCCGTCACACTTTCTGAGAAGGTATGACGTGTTTTCAAATCCCAGCTATTTCCTTCCAAGTTGACAAAATGACTATCTAAGGACAAGTCGGAATAAAATTGAGCAATATTGTCTTCCGCTTGTGATGGTGTGAAATTCATTTCTTGGGAAACATTGTTCCACAAATCCAGAAAAGGCATACGATGATTGTTTTTGATCAACGTATCTCTGGCAACATCAATCATAGATTTACTCATAATACTTCTCCTTGTTACATGGATTCAACGGCTGTGACCCCAATACAATCCAATGCATTGGCTAAAACCGTCTGGGTCGCTTTAACCAAAGCCAAACGTTGGCTCGATAAATCCAAATGATCATGATCGATGACTTTGCAAGCATTATAGAAACTATGGAAATGACTTGCTAAATCATGAATGTAATGACACATCTTATGGACTTGTCGTGTTTTTGCACTTTCGACGATCACATGATTGAATTCTTGTAAAGTCTTCATCAACTCAATCTCTTTTTCATCTGTTAATAATTCAAAGTGATCGGACAAAGAAATATCCTGAGCTTGTTTTTGGATGGACCACATCCGCGCATGGGCATATTGCGCATAATATACTGGATTTTCATTTGATTTTTTCGTAGCTAGATCCACATCAAAATCCAAATGAGAATCCAAAGCACGAGCAACAAAGAAATAACGAGCAGCATCCACACCCACACTTTGTACCAACTCATGGATCGTTGTCGCATTCCCCAAACGCTTTGACATTTTCATCTCTTCACCATTGGATACCAATCGAACCATTTGAATGATATCAACATGCAAATGACTGGAATCATGTCCCAAAGCTTCCATGGAAGCCTTTAAACGAGGAATGTATCCATGATGATCCGCTCCAAAGAAATCAACGATTTCATCGTAACCACGCTCAAATTTTTGGTTATGACAAGCGATATCCGGAACGAGATAAGTCAATGACCCGTCTTTTTTACGTAAAACACGATCTTTATCATCGCCAAAAGCCGTAGTCTTGAACCATAACGCTCCTTCTGCCTCATAGGTATACCCTTTATCTCTTATAATGTCAACTGCTTTTTCAACTGCACCGGAATCTCTTAATTTTTGTTCGGAAGTCCACACATCAAAATGAACCCGATATTCATCGAGATCTCGTTTGATCTTATCCAATTCAAAGGCAATTCCTTTTTGTCTAAAAAAGTCTAAATTTTCTTTTGTAGGCTCTAAATAGGTATTGGGATATTCCTTTGCTAAACGATATCCTTCCTTTTTCACATCTTCACCCATATAGCCATCTTTGCCAATTTCTGTCTCAATGCCATGGGCTTGACGATATCTTGCATTCAAAGACAAAGCCAAATTATGAATTTGATTTCCTGCATCATTGACATAATATTCACGTGTTACATCATATCCGGCTTTTTTCATGATGCGGGCACAACTATCTCCCCAAGCAGCACCACGCGCATGGCCTAAATGTAAAGATCCTGTGGGATTGGCACTGACATATTCCAGATCCACTTTGATACCGTTGGCAGGTTGTTGTCCATACTTTTCTTTTTGTTCCAAAATATCCGTAATAACTTGTGAAAAGCGATCTTTCGATAGCGTAAAGTTTAAGAAGCCCGGACCAGCAATTTCAATTTGCGATACATTCGCTTTAGAAAGATCACTCGCATCCACAATGTTTTTGGCAATCTCTCTTGGATTGGTATGTAGTTGACGAGTAAGTTGCATGGCTACATTGCTCGCATAATCACCATGATCTTTCGTCTTTGGTGTTTCAATAATAATTTTTTCCAATGGCAATTCAATCGCAAAAGCAGATTGAACAGCAGTTTGAAGCATTTGTTTCAATTCTGTTTCAATGGACATCGCCCGTTTCCTCCTTCATGGTTAATGTAAAATGAAATGTTTGTTTTTGTTCATTTTGGATCAAATTATATTTCACTTCAATTTGATCCTCGGTTTGTTTATAAAACACAGTTTCAAGATTCAGATCCATCGTGCCATATTCCGATGAAATATGACCCTTCGTTTTTCGATTGGGACGAAAAGTTAAAACCACTTCCATTTCCGAAATGGAACGAATGATCAATCCCTTTTCATAAATTTTCCAACTATAGGTATGGGCATCATTCCCAAAGCGAATTTCAAAGCCATTTTTCATAGGAACAACTATGGCCGTTCCTTCATAATGGACGATACCTTCTGAATGTTCTACTAATTGTACTTTCATAGTCAATGCATACTACAATTTAACATAATATATACGTTTTTCCAATGTATTTTCCATACGAAGTAATGCCTTTACAATTTCTGAACAAGTCGATAAAGGCTTTAATTCATAATGTTTGGTCCAGATCCAAATGATCGAATCCGTTTCCGTATAAGGCAAATACGCACTTCTTTTTTTCTTTTCTTCTACAAACCACAATGCCGGATCATACCCAGCCTCTTTGATTTTTTTCTGGATGGCTCCTTCTTCCGCTTCCGTGGGATCATCTTGCCATTCGAATAAATGACGATCCAAAATCGCTCGTGCATATTGTCTTAATACCTTGTCTTCACAATGAGTGGCTTCTTGAAAGCCATAAATCATCCGACATTCATCCATTTCAATGAATTCTTCATTGGTCAATTCATGACGCAAACATTCAAATACTGGAATATGAATATCCGATTGACAATAATAGGAGAAAAACAATTGAATCAAGATCTCATAGCTTTTCGCATCTGGATGTAAATAGACTTGCCAATACATGTGATAACGAGCCATGATATAATCCTCGACACTATGCATGCCACTTTCTTTCATACACAACACACCATTTTTTACGCGCATGGTACGTAAGATACGTTCCAGATCAAATGTTCCATAGCTTGTACCGGTTTCATAGGCATCACGCAATAAATAATCCATTCGATCGGCATCCAATTGCGATGAAATCATTTGATTCATCATTGACTTTGTATGTTTATGCATCAATATATCGACAACATATTGTGGTAATAAATGATCACAGCGACACAATGCTTGATGCACTTCCGTTTGCGGATCCAATATCAATTGACACGTTCGCTGTTCATGGGTTTGCGTTTGTAAAGATTCAAAAAAATGAGAATACGGTCCATGTCCTAAATCATGAAGCAAACCCGCACACATCACCTGGATCTTTTCATATTCGGATAAAGATTGACTGATATCCTCGACTTCATTGACCATACGTCGCACAATTTCATATACCCCTAGACTATGACCAAAACGCGAATGCTCCGCCGTATGATACACTTGAAAAACACCACCCAATTGATGAATACGATGTAAACGCTGAAATTCGCGACTATTTAAACAATCCCATATGACTTGATATTCAATATGAATATAGCCATGAATCGGATCACGCAATACTTTCGTTTCACTCGTTTTGGGATACATATGGCCACACCTTCTTTAATGCCTCAACCAAACCAACATCACTCTTAAAAAATGGACGATCATAAATATGATCTGGCGTTGTCCAAATAAAATCATCATGCACGATCATTTTGGGAACTTGATCGGAAAAACAAAGAAAACAAGTTAAATGAAATGGATAGTCTTGTTGATCTTCACTTTCGGCCAAATATTGAACCTTTTGAATATCAATATCCAATTCTTCCTTCATTTCGCGAATCAATGCTGCTGTTTTGGCCTCGCCTTTTTCAACTTTCCCACCAGGAAATTCATACATTCCTTTGGCAGATCCATAATTACGACGAGCAATCAATACCTGTCCCTGTTGGATCAATGCCCCACATACCACTTCAATCACGATTCTCTTCCTTTATGATTTCAAATAATAAAGCAGCATTCTTTTTCGAAACTTGTTTTTGGATATCTGTGATCTTTATTTCTAAGATCCGATATCCAAATTCAATGCGAATCACATCACCAATCTGAATTTCTGTCGATGGTTTCGCGACTCGACCATTGACTTGGATTCGTCCTTGAAGCGCCAATTCCTTGGCTGCTTCACGACGCTTCAAGATTCTTGCGGTTTTTAAATATTTATCAAGCCTCATATATTTCTCCATTTGTTTGTAGTTCTTGTATGATTTTCATAAGCAATTCATATGGATTCCTCAATTTTGGAATTTGTATCTCAATCTTACCATTTTGATAGTGCAATTGAACTTTGCGATTTAACGTAGTCATCGCTTCAAACAATTTTACACCATTACAATGATCTGACCAATCTTTTGTCATGGTCAGAAGCATAAATCGATCTTTTTCCACCAATGTATCCACACCTGGCTCATTCACAAACATATCAATTTTTCGTCGTTCAAATAATTTTTGTACCGATTTAGGAATACGACCATAAAGATCATTGACCTTCTTTTCAAAGGCTTCTAGATCCGCTAACGTTTTTACTTTTTTAATTTCCTGATACAAAGATAATTTATCTCCATCATTATCGGTAAACTGTTTAGGAATATATCCATTCATTTGAATATTCGCAATCTTTTCTGGCTTTTTTTCAACCATTTCACCTTTTTGTTCTTTAATGGCATTGGACAAAATATCCAAATAGAGATCCAAACCCACTTGATCAATAAAACCTGCTTGTTGAGGGCCTAATAAATCACCGGCCCCACGAATGGTCAAATCGCGCATCGCAATCTTATAGCCCGAACCCAATTGTGTAAATTCTTTGATTGATTTTAATCGTTTCGTGGCTTCTTCCGTCAATTTTTTATGCGGTTGTACCATTAAGTAACAATAGGCTATTTGATCACGACGTCCCACACGACCACGAATTTGATAAAGTTGTGACAAGCCAAAATGATCAGCCTCTTCAATGATCATGGTATTCGCATTCGCAATATCCAATCCGGTTTCAATGATCGTCGTACACACTAAAATATCATATTTTCGTTGTTCAAATTCAAGCATGGTTTGTTCAATTTCTTCACGACTCATCCGGCCATGGGCCACCGCAATATGATGATCAGGAAATAAGATTCGCAAGTTTTCAGCCACACCATAGATATTGGAAATATTGTTGTAGAGATAGAAAATTTGTCCATTTCGAGCCAATTCGCGTTGAATGATTTCTTTGATGATGCTTCCTCTTTTTTCAATCACATAGGTTTGGATAGGATGTCTTTGCGCTGGTGGTGTATTCAATTGTGATATGGTCCGCACACCAATCAATGACATTTGTAAAGTTCGAGGAATGGGTGTTGCACTTAAGGATAAAACATCGATGCTTTGTTTCATTTCTTTGATTTTTTCTTTATGTACCACACCAAATCGCTGTTCTTCATCAATGATCAACAAACCAAGATCTTTATATTGAAATGTTTTATTCAATAAACGATGCGTACCAATCACGATATCAATGGTTCCAGCTTCTAGATCCTTTTTAATTTGATTCACTTCTTTATCCGAAACAAAGCGATTGACCAAGGCCACATTTGCGCCTGTATACGCAAATCGTTCGGAAACCGTTTGGTAATGTTGCATCGAAAGAATGGTCGTTGGACATAAAAAGGCAACTTGTTTCCCATCACAAATCGCTTTAAATGCACATCGCATCGCTACTTCCGTCTTACCAAATCCCACATCGCCACATAGTAAATGATCCATGGGTCTTGATTTTTCCATTTCGGCTTTAATTTCAGCCGTCGCTTGTAGCTGATCGGGTGTCGCCTCATACGGAAAATGATCTTCAAACTCTTTTTGTAGAGCATCATCCGCTGAAAAAGCAAAGCCAATGTTTTCATTACGAGCAGCATATAATGTGACCAATTGTTTGGCAATGGCTTGGACACGTTCATTGACTTTTTCTTTGGTCTTATTCCATTTGTCACTACCCAATTTACTCAAGTGAATGCCCACACCTTCTTTGGATACATATTTTCGTACCAATTGAAATTGTGACAAAGGTACATATAAATCATCATTGCCTGCATAGACGATATGTAAATAATCAATATTCTGGCCACGAACATTCTTGGTTTCAATCCCCAAATATTGACCAATGCCATATTGTTCATGGACCACATAGTCCCCTTTTTGTAGTTCCATGACCGAATCAAGGATCTGTCCATCTTTAAACGTCTTTTTATATCGTCGATGTTGTATCGGCTGGATGAATAATTCTTTTTCGGTATAAACCACAAAATCTTGATATTGAAATCCTTCATAAAATTCAGGATCCACAAATTCATAAGACAAAGAAGAACTGGCCAATGCGGATCGTACTTTGATGATATTTTCTTTTTCAAGTGCAAAATAAATATGCGAAGCCGATATATTTTCAAGAATGACAGGAAGTGGTTGACTGGCTTTTTCAATGGGAAAGATATTGGATGTCATCGGTTCTTTATAATCTAAAAATTCATGAAAATGAACATACCGATCATCTTTCCAAGTATGAAACATTTGATATTGAGGCAAACAACGATTTTCTTGTACCATTTCTTGCATAAAAGCAATGGTATCGGTTTGGATATCTTTGATGGCTCTTTCCACTTCTTCAATGGAAGAAACAATGACGGTACCCGAAACATAATCAAGCATAGAAGCCGTTTGTACATAGCTGTAATACCAATACAAATGATCATCGGTATCATACGATTCCAACGCATACATGTCTTCTTCAATATGATTTTCTAATTCTTCCCGATCTTCATCACTCAATCGTTTCTTTTCCACATTCAATTTCTGTTTAACTTTTTCTTTGATTTCTAAAATTTGAGCATCACTAAACAACAAAGAACTGGCTGGTGTGATTTCAACTTGATCGATGGTCTTGATCGTTCGTTGACTGGATTGGTCAAAAAAACGAATAGATTCTACCACGTTATCAAAAAATTCAATTCGTACAGGATATTCATAGGGTAATGGAAAAATATCAATGATTCCTCCACGATAGGCAAAGGTACATGGACGATCGACATAGTTGACACGACTATATCCAGCTTTGATCAATGTTTCTTTTAATTGATCCATGTCGAATTCCATATCGGGTTTTATGTTCTGACAGCTGGAGCGAAATCGTTGCACATCGGGTAAAAAACGTAGAAAAGCCGCTACATTGCATATGATCAATCGCGGTTTTGGATCGAATACCAACGTTGTCAAAGATGATACAAATGCTTGCGTATCTTCGGGGGAAGAAGCAATGGCCGATACACGTAGGCTTTCTTCCATCACAAAAAGCAGCACATCTTTTGTGAGTGGATCGATCCGAGAAAAGAGTTGCTGCGCTTCAAAACGATTCTTTTTTACGATAATGCGGGTTTTATGATCTTGTAGAAAAGCAGAAACTTCCACCAAAGCTTCTTCCATGGGATATAAATTTCCCACATGATTGCCTTCCTTTAGGATTTCTTCAACAACCACATTATTCGCTAATTGTTCTTTTATTTTTGTATTCAAAAATATCACCTATTTCTGATTGTATTGATTCATGGTCTGACTAAATGGATGCGCGATCGCATGATAAGCAGCATGAGCCGCTGCATCGATAGACTGATTCAGATCTTCTTTTTCTTCTTGTTTGAAATTGGTCAAGACCCATTGAATGATGGGAATTTGTGGATCGCGCGATGTACCTACACGAATCCGATCAAAGGTGCTTGTACCCATCGCCTGAATGATGGATTTTATGCCATTATGACCACCCGCACTTCCTTTTTGACGCAAACGAATCTTACCTACGGGTAAATCAATATCATCATAAATGATCAATACGTCTTCACTGCTTTCTTTATAGAAATCTAATACTTGACGAAGAGCAAGGCCACTATTATTCATATAAGTCGTGGGTTTCATCAAGATCACATCTTCCCCATGAACTTTGCCTTTGGCAAAAGAAGATGAGAACTTCTCTTGATCAAAAGAAAGATCACATAAATCCGCTAAAGCATCCATGACCATAAAACCCGCATTGTGACGAGTATTTTCATATTTTTTTCCGGGATTTCCCAATCCAATAATAATTTTCATATTGACTCCTAAAGAAAAATAACGAGTACATACTCGTTATTTATTCGGTTTCTTTTCCTGGTGTAAATAAAATATTGATATGGCGTTGATCGCCTTCTCCTTCGGAATGCGTTGAAATATCTTTCATATTCGCCAAAGCATTATGAACTGCTTTTCTTTCATCCGCACTCATTGGATCTAGTGAAGCATCAATTTTGGTACGACGAACATCTTTGGCAACACGCACAGCCATGCGACATAGCTTTTCATAGCGTTCTTGTTTATACCCATTCACATCGATCAATAAGCCAACTTTCTTTTTAAATTCAGCACTGGCAGCAATTTTGACCAAACGATTAAAAGCTTGTAAAGAACGACCCGCTTTACCAATCAAGATCGCATTATTTGAAGTATTAACGTTGATATGATAGAAGCCATCATCATTTGAAATGGTTACTTCTCCATCCAATTGTGCATTATCGAAATACGATTGAATATAGTCATGGATAAATTGTTCCACATCTTTTTCAGTATACACTTCCACTTCAACTTGTTTACCCAATCCTAAAAAACCAGCTTTTTCCTCCGTTACGGTATAATGAAGCTCATCCACAGTTACATTTTTGGCTTTAGCGGCTTCACTCAAGGCTTCTTCCAATGTTTTACCTGTATATTTTTCAAATGCCATCGTTTCTTCCCCCTACTTTGCTTCTGATCGATGCATCACTCGATGCATCACATATTGTTGGACAATACGTATAATCGAACAAATCATCCAGTAGTAGGACATAGCTAATGGCCAATTCAAATACATGAACGCAAAAATGATGACCATCATGTACATATACAAATTCATATTCATTGGATCTTTTTGTTGTTCGGATTCACGATAACTATGTTTTTTGACATTGTCTTTCTTATCTTGCCATTTTTTCAACCATTGTGGCAACATCGTCGATACCAATTGAGAAACAACCATCAAGATGTAAACAATAATGCCACCTATCATAAGATGTTGGATTGCATACATCGGTGTAGTAGCCAAGCGCATACCAAATGCACTTCCAACTAACACTTCATAGGCACGCATAGTTGCATAATACATTCCCATCATGATTGGCAATTGTAAGAACATGACCAGCATGGATCCAAATGGATGAATATCATATTTCGCATACAGCGCTTGCGTTTCTTGATACATCTTCATTTGTGATTCTTGATCGGTCTTGCCTCGATATTTACTTTGGATCTTGTTGATTTCTGGTTGAATTTCCTGCATTCGCTGACTCGACATTTGCGATTTGCCTGTCAATGCGAATACGATCATTTGCACCAACAAAGTCGTAATGATGATACCAATACCAGCATCGGTAGCAGATGAGATCTTATTGATCAACATAGCCAATGGCCAAACGATCAAGCCATCAAACCATCCAGTTGAAAAAGCTTGTGAGAATGTCGTTGGCTTAATTGTGATCGTATCATTCGCATCGAGCTTTTGGTATTGCTTCTTCAATTTTGGATCCGAAACACTTTCAATACTTACATCTTTGCGTTTGACTTGAATCGTTTCACTGGAAATGATCTGATCTACTTTTACTTTTCCATCTTTACCACGTGGTGTTGAACAAGCCGTACATGTTAATAGGACGAAAAAACAAATGAATAGAATTTTCGATTTTCTACGTAAGAAATCACTCATATTTCTACCTCTTATCCTTCCTCTTCTCCAATCGCTCTTTATCTTGCTTTAACTGCTTCCAGTTTTCCTGATAACTCTTTTGATGATAACGAGGACGCACTATGATGATTGTATCAAATGTTTCATTAAAATCATAGATATCATCCACCATACTACGCACTTGGCGTTTCACTTTATTGCGCTCTACTGCATTTCCCAATTTTTTACCAACCGAAATACCCACACGAGCATGCGATTCTTTTCTAGGCATGTAGTAGCATACAAACGAGGAAGATAGCACAAACGATCGGTGCTGGATAATTGATGTGAATTCATAACTTTTACAAACACGATAAGCTTTTTTCACTTGTATCTCCTATCCAGACAAAAAAATCACCAGTGTTGGTGATTTCTATGCGGATAATACCTTTCTACCTTTTGCTCTTCGGCTAGAAAGAACTTTACGACCACCTTTGGTTGCCATTCTTGCACGGAAACCATGCGTTCTTTGATGTTTCTTCTTACTTGGCTGATATGTTCTCTTCATATTTCACACCCCTCAGTCTATATTCACTTTTGTTTCTTCCAATAAGATTGCATTACATTATAATCATAATTTATTTCCAAAGTCAATGAATTATTGCTCTTTAACTCGAGATTTCGCGATTGTATATGCTTTTTCACTCAATTTGAATAGTGGTTTGTTTACAGGCAAATCAAATTCACCAATGAATTCATTGATGATGGGATTAAAATTATCTTTAAATTTTGTTAGGCCATCATCCAATGAACCTTCTACACCACCCATATTGGACCATTTACAACCTCTTTCAAATGCCCAACGGAAGTTTTCCACATATTCTTTATATTGTGGCATAAATTTTTTAAATCGCTGATCCATGCCTGCATACAACATTTCACAAGTAGGTCCATATTGAATACTTAAGATACCTGCAATCGCAATTTCTTTGTCTTCATCACCAAATTCTTCAATAACTTCATTGAATTCTTTGAGATCTTTATCATTTGAACGCAATTGATCTTCCAAACGACGACGTTTCTTCTTCATATTTTCTGGTAAATTATCCAATTCGTTTTGTAAAGAAGCTTTCTTTTCTTTGGCTTCTTGTGCCAAGCGATGAACATTGCATTTTGCCAAGAAAATGACCCCTCCATCTGGATAGGTTTTCAATAACTTTTCAAAATATTCTTTATTTCTCAATGCAACACGTTTTCTTTCTTCCGTCATTTCGACCAAACGACTAAATTCATCTACCAATTCGATACCACCCGTAACAATCTCAACATGGCGACGATTGGCATCTTTGATCAATCGTTTGGTATGTTTTGGTAAGTTTTCTTCCCACCCTTCGGTATCATACACATTAGATTGAAAACGTGGTTGGACCGTATCGGCAATATTCATCGTAAATCCATGATGGACTGCACCGATTTTTTTCATCGTATCCAAATATTTTTGGGTCGATTCATAACGATTTTCATTGTAGTCTTTGGATGCATAATCATTTACGTGCAAAGTCGGATCAAACTTGATAAATAAACAATGACGTTTTTTCGCAATGCGTTTTAACTCTTGAAAATAATATCCTACTAATCGTTCATTCTCATAATCTAAGATCGGTCCACGTGGAATATAGAATATTGTCATATGTAGTGGTAAATTTTTGATCAAGACCAAACCGGCTGCCACTAATTCTTGATGATCATAGACACCTGTATATATATGGTCCCAATTATTTTTTACTTTTGCCCAATCATAACTCTGTAACAAATTACATAATGGGTGTTTTTTCACAAATGTATCGTATGCATCTTGGGGGATGTTTGTTTCGAATTGATATGCCATACAAATCCTTCTTTCTGTCGTACGCTCTATTATGGTACAGATTTCCTTATAGAATCAAGTCCATTATTGAAAAGTTTTCCCCATTTTCGTTGGGGAATTTTTAATTCTTACGGATGTAAATCCCCTTTTATTCCTCTTTTTCTTTGTTCTTATCCGCTTTATTTTCGATAAATATCTGTACTTTTTGATTTCCTGTGGAAAACGTGGATAACCTCAAATATTCCTTTATATATCGTATATTGTTATCCATTTATTTCCCCACAGCATACACTTTTCCCCAGTTGTTTTCCCCATATTCCCCATTTTATCCACTTGCCTTTCATTTTTCCCCATTTGGGTGTTATCCCCATGTGGGGATAACTTCTATAGCTATACCTTCCTATCTAATTTCGTGTATAATAAAACGTATGAATCAATATGAAACGTTATGAAAAGAAACTTTAGAAGCAATTAAAAATAATTTTAAAGAAGATACTTTTTCTTGGATGTCCAAAACGAGCTTATTTCGAATCGAAGATGGGATTGCATATGTGTCGTATCGTTCAGTAATCACCAAAAATATCATGTCCGATTCCAACACCAAAGCTTTATTTGAACAGTATTTAAGTGAAATGTGGGGAGAAGCCGTCACCATTACTTTGATGCATTATCGTGAAGTCGAAAAAATGATGCCGGAAGAAATTGTACAGCGGCGTACTAAGGAATTGGTACAAACCAAATTTAATGCAGATTATACCTTTGAAAACTTTGTGCAGGGAAAATCCAATCAAGGGGCTTATGCTGCTTGTTTTCATTGTTGCATCGAAGATACTCATACTTTTAATCCCATTTTGATTTATGGAAATTCCGGATTGGGCAAGACCCATCTTTTACATGCGATTGGAAATTATCTCCAAAAAGAAAGACCAGAAAAAAAGGTCTTTTATGCGTATAGTGGTGATCTAGTTTCTATCTTGATCGATGCGATGAAAACGCACAATGTCCAATCCAATACCGTAGAAATGGTACAAGCGCAACTGATTGATAATGATTATTTCTTGATCGATGATATTCAAAATTTGACGCAGTCCAGTTCTCAAGAAATCTTTTTTAAAGTTTATAATTCTTTAATTGCGAAGGGTGCACAAATCGTGATCACGAGTGATATGCATCCCAATGAATTGGAAGGCATTCAAAATCGTTTGATTTCTCGTTTTAATAATGGTTTACCTATTAATATATTGAAACCTGAATTCGATACGAGTCGAGCCATCTTACGAAAAAAATTAGAAGGCTATGAAGAAGCTTGTCAGATCAATGATGAAACAATTGATTTCTTAGCTCATAAATTTTCCGATGATGTTCGCAAATTGGAAGGTAGTTTACGTACATTGATCTTCAATGCCACGTTGGAAAATATTGATGTGATCGATCTTCCTTTTGCACAACGCGTCTTATCGGGACAATTGATTGTCGCAAAACCCAATAAACTTACTCCCAAACAAATCAAGAAAGTGGTAACAAAATTTTATGGTCTTTCTTATAATGAAGTAGAGGGAAAATCGCGGCAGAAGAAATTAGTCACCGCTCGTCATATGATCGTCTATCTTTGTCATGAAACATTGGGGACATCTTGGACACAAATTGGTCAGCAATTAGGCAATCGTGATCATTCCACCATCAAGTCTTCTTATGATCGAGCCATCAAATTATTAAAAACGGATACAGCTTTTCAAATTGCGATGAATAAGATCAAAGATTCCCTATAAGTTTTCCCTGGTTTTCCATCGTTAAAAATGGGTCCTAAAAGCGATATACATCGCTTTATAGAAAAAGTTATCCCCGTTTTCCCCAGGTTGTTGTTATTCATTATACATATATAGTAATAAAGGAGATTCAAATTATGAAATTTACTATTGATCGAAAATATTTTTATACTCAACTTTCTATTGTATCGCGTGCCATTAGTTCTTTTTCACCCTTACCTGCTTTATCCGGTATTTGCATTGAAGTCGATCAAGATCATATTGTATTAACAGGAAGTGATTCCAATATTTCTATTCGTACATATATATATAAAGGAGAAGAAAATCAACTGCAAATTGAATCAACGGGTTCCATTGTTTTAGAATCTCGTTATTTATTAGAAATCATTCATAAAATTGAATCCACGATGGTGGAATTGGAAGTCATGGATTTTGAATTGGTTCGCATTACAAGCACCAATGGTAAATTTAATTTAAATGGTATGGAAGCGGGTCAATATCCAAATATTGATTTTGATCAACCCACGCATTCGATTCAATTATCGAGGGATACATTATCGCAAATCGTATCGCAAACTGCCTTTGCTTGTAGTGAAAATGATCAACGTCCTGTATTGAGTGGTGTTAATTTTGCAGCAAAAGATGGATATCTCTATTGTTCGGGTACAGATTCGTATCGTTTAGCGCGTAAGACCATTGCTTTACAAGCCGAATCCAATTTTAATATCACGATTCCCAGTAAATCGCTACAAGAGGTAGTTCGTTCTCTTTCAGAAGAGATTGATGCGGTGCAATTATATATTGATTCAAAAAAAGCGCAATTTGTGTTTGGTAAGACCATTTTCCAAACGCGATTATTGGATGGGACTTTCCCAAGTGTTGAGAAAATCATTCCAACATCTTCGGTTGCTTCTATGGTTGTCGATGCCCATGAATTAGCCAGTGTCATTGACCGTACCAATTTTATTCGAAATGATAAAGTGCATTTGGTCAAATTGGAATGTAGTCCAGAGATTGTTCGGATCAAGACCAATTCAACCGAGATTGGAAGCAGTGATGAAGTATTGACCGATTGTATATACAAAGGAGATCATTTGACCCTTACTTGTAATGGTAGTTATATTTTAGATGCCATTCGTGCCTTAAATGGTTCGAAAGTGGATCTGGAATTTTCTGGTGATATGCGACCGATTCGTATCTTAAATCCAGAAGATGATTCGATCGTCATCGTGATCGTTCCTGTGCGTAGCTATGATTAAAGGCCAATCGCGGCCTTTTTTTTATGTTATGTAGGGATGGTCAATATAGTAAACAAATGCGTATTATGGTATAATAAGACAGTGAAAAGGGGTATTTCCATGCATTTTACATTAGAAAATGAATATATTACACTTTCTCAATTGCTAAAGGCTTGTGATGTATTGCCAACTGGAGGCATGGTAAAAGCGTATTTGGCTGATCATTATGTTTTGGTCAATGGCGAAAAAGAAAATCGTCGAGGTCGCAAGCTATATGCCAATGATGTGGTGGAAATCGATGGCCAAAGGATCCAGATCCAATGAATCTGAAACGATTAGAACTTGTCCATTTTCGAAATTATCACAAAAGTTCTTATCGATTTGAACCGGCTTGTATCCATTGTTTCTATGGAAATAATGCACAAGGTAAGACCAATCTCATTGAGGCTATCTATTTTTTAAGTCATTTACGTTCTTTTCGCACATCTCATATCGATAGTTTGACCATGCATCAAAAAGAATGGATGAGTCTTTCTGCTTTGATTGAATCGCATGGTTACGATGAACAATTGAAAATTGTTGTTTCACAAAAGAAAAAGCATTTATTTGTCTATCAAGATCCTGTACGACGGTATTCTGATTTTATCGGTAAATTGAATGCCATCTTATTTTGCCCAGATGATATGCTTTTATTTCAACAATCGCCGCGTTCTCGACGTCGCTTCATTGATATGGAACTTATGAAATTATCACATACATATACGGCGACGTTATCTCATTTTCAATCCCTATTGAAACAAAGAAATCGGCTATTAAAACAAGATGATTTGGATGATCTTTTATTGCATACATTGACTGAGCAAATGATTCAAGATGAAATGGTCATCATTTCCCAACGGGCGAAATTTGTGAAAGAATGGATGGATCAGTCGCGTTTGCTATATCCTTTTTTTTCAGAGCAAAAAGAAAAAATAGATGCGACATATCAAACCTTTGTAGAATGGGATCATTTACAGGAAAATCTGAAAATGGCTTATGAAAAGAGTTTCGAAAAAGATAAACAATATCGACAAACAACATATGGCATTCATAAAGATGATATCGTTTTTTTATTGAATGGAAGACCCATCCATGAAGTAGGCTCACAAGGACAGAAGCGTAGTTTTCTCTTGGCAATGAAGTTAGGTCTTGCGCAAATTATTTATGAAAAAACCAAACAATATCCGATTTTATTATTGGATGATGTTTTTAGTGAATTGGATCCTAGACGTCAAAAACAATTGATCCAACATTTACCACGCTCAATGCAAGTATTTATCACATCAACCGAACCCATAGATAAACAATGGTTTCAAGATCGTTCGGTTCGTTTTTATCATATTGAAGATGGTTCTCTTCGGGAGGTATGAGTATGAGTCAAGAAGAATTAAAACAAGAAATTTTAGAATTTGATCAGTTGGAGAATGAAGCAACATCGGTGGATCATTCGTATACGGCTGATGATATTCAAGTATTGGAAGGATTGGAAGCCGTTCGCTTACGTCCTGGTATGTATATTGGATCGACAAGTGCCAGAGGTCTTCATCATCTGGTTTGGGAAATTGTTGATAATGGTATTGATGAAGCCTTGGCTGGGTTTGCCAATAAGATCGATGTCACGATCGAACCCGATGATGTCATCGCTGTTCGTGATAATGGTCGTGGTATGCCTGTCGGCATTCATGAGAAGACGGGCGTAAGTGCCGTAGAAACCATTCTTACGGTATTACATGCGGGTGGTAAATTTGGTGGAGGTGCCTATAAAGTATCGGGAGGCCTTCATGGTGTTGGTGCTTCGGTTGTTAATGCACTGAGTTCTTGGATGGAAGTGACGGTGTATCAAAATGGTAAGATCTATTTCATTCGTTTTGAAAATGGCGGCCATACAGTGGCTCCTTTAAAGGAAATCGGTACTACCCAAGAAACGGGTACATTGGTTCGTTTTAAGGCGGATCCAACCATTTTTAAAGAAACGACGTCTTATGATTTTGATACATTGAATTCGCGTTTACGTCAATTGGCTTTTTTAAATAAAGGTATTCGCTTAACATTAACGGATTTGCGAGAAGAAGAACCCATCAAAGAAAACTATTATTATGAAGGTGGCATCATTGAATATGTGCGTTTTATCAATCGGAATAAAACGCCGATTACAGATGATGTGATTTATTGTGAAGGATTGGTCGATGGCATTTTGGCAGAAGTGGCTTTGCAGTATAACGAAGGATATCAATCCAATATTTATTCTTTCTGTAATAATATTCATACCCATGAAGGTGGCTATCATGAAGATGGTTTCCGTATGGCCTTAACGCGTGAAATCAATAAATATGCGTTGGATCATAATATATTGAAGAAAGATGAAAAATTATCACAGGACGATGTGAAAGAAGGTTTGGTTTGTATCATTTCGGTAAAGCATCCAAATCCTCAATATGAGGGACAAACAAAGACCAAATTAGGAAATTCGGAAGTTCGTAAGATCGTATCGAGTATTGTTGGTAAACAATTGCAGCGTTATTTCTTAGAAAATCCGGATCAAGCCAAAAAAATTGTTGATAAAGCTACACTGGCTTCGAAAGCGCGTATGGCAGCAAAGAAAGCTCGTGAACTCACACGTCGAAAAAGTGCATTGGATGGGATTTCAAGTCTACCAGGTAAGTTAACGGATTGTTCCAGTAAAGATGCCAGTGAATGTGAAATCTATATTGTCGAGGGGAATTCGGCCGGGGGATCGGCCAAACAAGGACGTGATGCGAAGACGCAGGCTATCTTGCCTTTGCGTGGAAAGATCATCAATGTTGAAAAAGCAAGAGAACATCGTATTTTTGATAATGCGGAAATTCGCTCAATGATCACAGCGTTTGGTTGTGGAATCAAAGATGAAGTGGATCTGGCCAAACTTCGTTATCACAAAATTATTATCATGACCGATGCCGATGTGGATGGTGCACATATTGCCACATTGATGTTAACGTTCTTATATCGATATATGCGACCTGTTATTGAAGGTGGATATGTATATATTGCGCAACCTCCTCTATACAAAGTACAAAAAGGAAAAAAGATCGTCTATGCCTACAAAGAGCAGGAGATGAATCAGATTCGTAGTGAATTGAAAGATGGTTATAAAGTACAACGATACAAAGGATTGGGAGAAATGGATGCAGAACAATTATGGGAAACAACCATGGATCCAAAGCATCGCATCTTAAAGCGAGTGACCATTGATGATGCGGAATATGCCGATAACACATTTGAATTGTTGATGGGTGAAGAAGTCGACCCGCGTCGTGAATTCATTCAAGAAAACGCGGTCTATGCGAACTTAGATTATTAGGAGGAATGATATGGCTGAAGAACTAACAAACAATATCAATGACAACAATGATCAGGATGATGAACAATATGATGTTGTCGAAGAAGTTGAAATTTCTCGAGAAGTTCGTGAAGACTTTTTGGATTATTCCATGTCGGTCATCGTCCAACGTGCATTACCGGATGTACGAGATGGTTTAAAACCCGTTCATCGTCGTATTTTATATGCGATGAATCAATTGGGAATATCTTCGAGTGTTGCACATAAGAAAAGTGCACGTATCGTTGGTGAGGTCATTGGTAAGTATCATCCGCATGGTGATGTTGCGGTATATGATGCCATGGTACGTATGGCGCAAGATTTCTCGTATCGGTATCCATTGGTCGATGGACATGGAAACTTTGGTTCATTGGACGGTGATGGAGCTGCGGCCATGCGTTATACTGAAGCCCGTATGTCAAAGATTGCGATGGAGATGGTTCGTGATATCAACAAAGATACGGTCGATTTTGTTGAAAACTACGATGGCGAAGAAAAAGAACCATTGGTCTTGCCTTCTCGTTTTCCTAATATTTTAGTCAATGGATCGATGGGTATTGCGGTTGGTATGGCAACCAATATGCCAACGCACAATTTAGGTGAAGTCATTCAAGCAATTTTTGCCGTTATGGATGATCCAGACATTACCGTACCTGAATTGATGGAATTCTTAAAAGGACCAGACTTTCCGACGGGTGGTATCATTTTGGGACGTAAGGGTATTCGCCAAGCGTATGAAACAGGACGTGGCACAATCTATATTCGTTCCAAATATCGTGTGAATGAATTGAGCAATGGGAAGAAACAAGTTATTTTTTATGAAATTCCATATGGTGTCAATAAGGCAAATTTGATTTCAAAAATGGCAAGTTTGATCAATGAAAAGGAAATTCAAGGTGTTACCTATTTAAATGATGAATCGAATCGAGAAGGTATTCGAATTGTCATGGAATTGAAAAAAGATGTACAAGAAGATGTGATCTTAAATCAATTGTTCCGTTTGACACCGTTACAATCGAGTTATGGCATTAATATGCTGGCTTTGGAAAATGGTCGACCTCGTCAATTACCTATCAAACAAATTATTAAAGATTACATTGATTTCCAAGTTGAAGTGATTGAACGAAAAACGCGTTTTGATTTAAAGAAAGCCGAAGATCGTGCACACATCTTGGAAGGTTTCCGTATCGCATTGGATCAGTTGGATGCAGTCATTCATACGATTCGTTCTTCTCACAAGGATGAAGCCGGATTGAATGCGGAATTATGTGAAAAATTTGGCTTTGATGAAATTCAAGCCAAGGCAATCTTAGCCATGCAACTTCGTCGTTTGTCGGGTTTGGAACGCGATAAGATCGAGAATGAATATCAAGATCTTTTGAAAAAGATTGCGGATTTTAAAGATATTTTAGCGAACCATTCTCGTGTTTTACAGATTATTCGTGATGATCTAAAAGAAATGGCAGAAAAATATGGCGATGATAGACGCACAGAAATCATGGATTCCTATGTGGATATGGATGATGAAGACCTCATTCCCAAAGAAGATGTCATTGTCTTATTGACGAATTCTGGATATATCAAACGAATGCCAGTGGATACATATCATGCACAAAATCGTGGTGGTCGTGGTATCAAATCACTTACATTAAATGAAGAAGATGATATCGACACAATGATCGCGATGAATACACATGATTACTTGATGTTATTTACAGATCAAGGTCGAGTATATCGTTTAAAGGGATATAATGTTCCCAATGCATCAAGAACATCCAAGGGATTGCCAATTGTCAATTTAATTCAATTGGAAAAGGATGAGCATGTAACTAGTTTATTAGGAATACCACAAGAAAATGAATATAAATATTTATTGTTTGTCACAAAAGATGGTGTCGTCAAACGAACGGCATTATCTGAATTTGATCGAATCAATAAGAATGGTAAGATTGCCATTAGTTTAAAAGAAGATGATTTATTGTTCTTTGTGAAACCAACAACAGGTAAAGATGAAGTCTTATTGGCTTCTTCCAATGGTCGCGCTATCCATTTTATGGAAGATCAAGTTCGTGTCATGGGTCGTAGTGCTGGTGGTGTTCGTGGTATGCAAGTTGATGATGGCATCATTATTGGTGCTGCATTGAATACAGAAGGTGACACCTTACTGGTTGTATCGGAAAATGGATATGGCAAGCGAAGCAAGATATCGGATTATCGTATGACTTCGCGAGGCAAAAAAGGTGTTACGACAATGAACATCACCGAAAAAACAGGTCAATTGAAAGTAGCACGAGCGGTATGTGGAGATGAAGATGCCATGATCGTTTCCAGCAGTGGTATCATGATTCGAATTGCGGTAAAAGACATTGGTATTTATTCACGAAATACCCAAGGTGTTCGTTTGATCCATTTAACCGAAGATGCTAAAGTTATGCGAATGACCCTGGTTGATCATGAAGAAGAGGAATAGGATTTGAAATCTCAAATCCTATTTTTTATATTGCGAAATGAAGCAAAGAATGTTATAAAGATAGAGACAAAGCTTTGATAAGGACAAGTAATTCGGATTGATTGATAGAGACGATATGGTTGGTGGAAATATCGAATCAAGAACAATGAAAAGCACCTTAGAGTGATCGAATGAATCAAGTAATTGGATCCGGTACATACCGTTATCATGTTGAGTGATCTTAGTAATAAGATAAAAAGGGTGGCAACGCGAGACATCGTCCCTTTAGGGGTAAGAGTGTCTCTTTTTTTATGGAAAGGAAGAAAGTATGTTAGACATTAAATTTGTACGAGAAAATCCAGATGTTGTGAAGGAAAATATGATGAAGAAATTTGAAGAAAATAAAATTCATCTAGTAAACGAAGTTTTACAAGAAGATAAAGAACTTCGTCAAGCGCAGCAACATGCCGATGATCTTCGTTCTCAACGCAAGAAAAGTTCCAAACAAATTGGTGCTTTGATTGGACAAGGAAAAAAGGCAGAAGCCGAAGAGGTAAAAGAAAAAGTTAAAAATTTAGCGGATGAATTAGATGCGATTGAAGAAAAAGAAAATAAATTGCGTGAATCGGTTCATAAGAAGATGTTGATGATCCCAAATATCATTGAGGATACAGTTCCTATTGGTAAGGATGATTCTGAAAATGTGGAATTGGAACGTTTTGGCGAACCAAAAGTTCCTGATTTTGAAATTCCTTATCATACCGATATCATGGAACGTCTGAATGGAATTGATTTAGATGCAGCACGAAAAGTTGCAGGAAATGGTTTTTATTATTTAACAGGAGATATTGCTCGTCTCCATTCTGCTGTATTAAGCTATGCTCGTGATTTTATGATTGATCGAGGATTTACCTATGTCATTCCGCCATATATGATTCGTTCCAATGTGGTTGATGGTGTGATGTCCTTTGAAGAAATGGATGGCATGATGTATAAAATTGAAGGGGAAGATCTGTATTTAATTGGTACATCGGAACATTCTATGATTGGTCGTTTTATTGATACGATCATTGATGAAAAAGAGTTGCCATATACATTAACTTCTTATTCTCCTTGTTTCCGTAAAGAAAAAGGAGCACATGGTATTGAAGAGCGAGGTGTATACCGCATTCATCAATTTGAAAAACAAGAAATGATCGTGGTATGCAAACCAAGTGAAAGTAAACAATGGTTTAAAAAATTATATATGAATACCGTTGATTTCTTCCGTACATTAGATATTCCTGTTCGTACATTGGAATGTTGTTCGGGTGATCTAGCCGATTTGAAATCTAAATCCGTGGATGTAGAAGCTTGGTCTCCTCGTCAAAAGAAATATTTTGAAGTGGGTTCTTGTTCAAATTTAACGGATGCACAAGCACGTCGATTAAAGATTCGTGTTCGTGATGATGATGGTAATAAATATTTTGCACATACTCTAAACAATACATGTGTAGCTCCTCCACGTATGTTGATTGCTTTCTTGGAAAATAATTTACAAGCAGATGGAACGATTTTGATTCCAGAAGCACTCCAACCATATATGGGTGGCAAGAAAAAAATTGGATAATATCCGAGTGGTCGTATGAAAATATGACCTTTTTTCATAGTTGCACTCCATGCATTTCCATGATACACTAATTTCGCTACTACAATGATATCTTCTGAATTGGGTCAGGTTGGGAACAAAGCAGCCCTAAGGGAGCTCTATCATGTGTAGTAGTTTTTTTATAGGATAGGAACATGAAAGAAAAATGGATGCGAGAAGCAATTAAACAAGCCATCAAAGCAGAACAAAAAGATGAAGTACCTATAGGATGTGTGATCGTAAAAGAAGATCATATTCTTGCTCGGGCCTACAATCAACGAGAACAGAAGCAAGTAAGTACAGCACATGCCGAAATATTAGCCATTGAAAAAGCTTGTAAAAAGCTAGGATCCTGGCGATTGGATGGATGTGAATTATATGTGACTTTAGAACCTTGTCCTATGTGTACGGGCGCTATCATTCAATCTCGTATCGATAAGGTCTATTTTGGTGCCTATGATTTCAAAGGTGGTTGTCTAGGATCCAATACAAATTTATTAGATGTGAAAGGATTCAATCATTATCCTGAAGTAGAAGGAGGACTCTTACAAGAAGAGTGTGCTTCTTTGTTGACATCTTTTTTTCGTAAAAAGCGGAAGTCTAAGAAATCGTAGACGACCGCTATTTTTTGTTATAGATGAATTGTCAAATTAAGTGCAACACGATGTATGTGAGTCTGTTTCGTTCATAACTTCATTTGGTGTCTTATAGCCAAGGCACTTTCGTGGCCGATTATTCATCAGTTCAAGATTATGCTTTAGCTCATCTTCATCGAC